>DATGRU010000021.1:0-27391 GCA_035303295.1 Paenalcaligenes sp. | reverse complement strand
CTAACCACGAACGAGAACATTCCAGACGAGGAGTTGTGGCAACTGTTGTTTGCTCCGGGCTTCTCCACTGCCGAGCAGGTTACCGATATTTCGGGGCGTGGTGTGGGAATGGATGTGGTACGACGAAACATCCAAAGCATGGGTGGAAATGTGCAAATGTTTTCACGCGAAGGACAAGGAACAACGACACGTATTGTGTTGCCATTAACGTTGGCGATTCTTGATGGTATGTCGGTTCAAGTGGGAAATGAAACCTTTATTTTGCCGCTTAGCCACGTCACTGAGTCTATGCAGCCCACAACAGAGCAGATTAAACGTTTGTCGAACGATGATCACGTGCTCCACGTACGTGGGGAGTACTTACCGGTTATTTCTTTAGCGGATGTTTTTAGCGTAGAAAATGCTGAAACAGACATGACTAAAGCGATCGCCGTCATTCTGCAAGCTGAGGACATGCGTTTTGCGTTGCTTGTGGACCATTTAATTGGTCAGCATCAAGTGGTCGTTAAAAACTTAGAAGCTAACTATCGGAAAATCCCCGGCATTTCTGCTGCCACGATTCTTGGTGATGGGAGTGTTGCGTTGATTGTGGATGTGTTTGCATTGCACCGATTAACGCGTGCGCGGGCCGAAATTTAAGCGAACTATTTGTGCGGAGAAAACTATGGCAAATCATCTGATGGCCGATAACCAACAGAACGAAGGCTTGGGTAAAGAATATCTGGTTTTCATATTAGAAGATCAAGAGTACGGCATTGATATTCTTAAGGTTCAAGAAATTCGCGGCTACGACGCTCAGTCGGTTACGCGTATCGCAAATGTACCGTCTTTCGTCAAAGGGGTAACGAACTTACGAGGAGTCATTGTCCCCATTGTTGATTTACGCATCAAGTTTGCACTGAAGGACGCTAGCTACACCCAGCAAACGGTCGTCATCATTCTTAATCTCGAGTCGCGAGTGGTTGGCATGGTTGTCGATGGGGTTTCGGATGTGTTGGTGCTGCAAAAATCACAAATCAGCGATCCACCTCAGTTTGGAACAGCTTTTTCTACCGATTATTTAACCGGTATTGGCACCTTAGATGAACGTATGTTGATCTTGGTTGATATTGAAAAGCTGATGACCAGCGAAGAAATGGCGTTGGTGGACAGCGCGATGGTGGCGTAGCGTTTTGCGGTACTACCGGTCAAGTCGGTAGCGTTTTGTCTGATTAAGGATGCTTCATGTTTAAGCGATTCCGGCTCTCTGATGTGACAGTTCGAACCAGCCTGATTATTGTGTTGGTTTTCTTTATGTTGATGCTATTGGCAGGAGCTGCGCTGGGTATCTTGTCACTCAAGGCCAACAATCAAGCTCTGGAAACAATGGTGTCCAATCAGCGAGCAAGCACAGTTTTGCGACAAACTGTCGAGCATTATAAAAATGCTCAAGCTCATTTAGGACGAGCTCTGGCTAGTTATGTGGTGAACCATGCGCAGCAGAGCTACACCACGGCAAGCCACTGGGTAGAAGAGGGGGCTGGGGGGCTTACGCAGCTAGATGCTACTACGGAAGAATTGCTTTCACAGGTAGAACAGGAGCAGCACCAAGCATTACAAATGCTCGCCCAGTTTGACGCGATGACAAACTCGTTAAACGACCCATCCAGTGCCTACGATTCTGTACACGCTACCTTCGATGCGTTGTTAACAGAAGGCTTGCCATCCTTAATCGCTCTATTACGCGATGGACAGTTAAGCCAGTTCGATGAACAGTTATCGGCTGTGGCGCAAGGGCCTGAGCAAGCGTTTAATCAAGCTTTCGAACGTTACACTGTTCAGCAGCAAAACATCGTGGATCAGCGCTACCAGCAGGAAGCAGATCAGTACGCGTTAATATTGCGGCTAGTGGGTTTTGCGATTGCTTTCTGTATATTTATTTGTATTGCGGTGTATGTGTTTTTAAATCGCTTAGTGCTTCGCCCTTTACGTGATGCAGGTGCCCATTTCGATCGCATCGCGAGTGGTGACTTAACGCGACGGGTAGAGGTGTATTCCACAAATGAAATTGGTGTGCTCTACGAAGCAGTGCGTCGCATGCAAGACAGCTTGCGCCGTATGGTGGTGGCTGTTCGAGAAGGGGTGGATGGCATCAATACTAGCTCTACCGAAATTTATTTGGGTAATACGGATTTAAGCAGCCGTACTGAACAACAAGCGGCAGCACTACAGCAAACAGCGGCAAGCATGGAGCAGTTATCCAGCACGGTGCGTCAAAACTCCGACAATGCCAGACAAGCGGATCACGTGGCGCACGAGGCATCTACCGTGGCCGCAAAAGGTGGCGAAGCAGTTGCCGCTGTTGTAGCAACCATGAATGAAATATCCGAAGGGTCCACTCAAATATCGGACATTGTTAATGTTATTGATGGCATTGCGTTCCAAACCAATATTCTGGCCTTGAATGCGGCGGTCGAGGCTGCTCGAGCAGGAGAGCAAGGTAGGGGCTTTGCGGTTGTAGCCGGTGAGGTTCGTTCTTTAGCACAACGTAGTGCTCAGGCAGCACGCGAAATTAAAGCGTTAATTGAAGCCTCTTTGACTAAGGTGCAGGCGGGAACACGTCAGGTTGATGAGGCTGGTGCGGTCATGCGCGATGTCGTGAGTTCAGTGCAAGGAGTGACGACCCTAATGGATGAGATTGCCTCGGCCTCTCACGAGCAATCAGAAGGGATTGTTCAGGTGAATCAGGCCGTAGCACAAATGGATATGGTGGTGCAGCAGAATGCGGCTTTGGTTGAGCAGGCTGCGGCGGCTGCATCCGCCCTGCAGCAACAAGCCGTACGACTAACCGATACGGTGGCCGCATTCCGTATCAGCTCAGGAGATGTTATTGAGTCGATTGCGGGCGAATTGGGTTCCGATATCTCCTCTAAAAAACCTAGTTTAGCGATGCCCACTTCAGGCTTCAGCGGCTAGTAGACGCCTATGACAACGACTGCTCAAAGCTTCGTCTATACCCTGCCTACGTTGCCCAAAGCGACGGCAGAGGATTGTGCTCGGGCTGCACAACTATTGCAAGAACGCACAGGGATTGTGCTGGGCGCTCATAAAGAGGACATGATTGCTCGCAGCTTGGGGTTACGAGCAAAGCATTTGCATTTGGCTACGGTCAAGCAGTATTTGGATCATTTGGCTTATAACGTTCAGGCTGATGAATGGGACAACTTTATCAATACGTTTACCATTAATCACACAGCTTTTTTCCGCGAACGGCACCATTTTGATGTGCTGGGAGAGTTCGTGGCAACACGAGCTAAGCCTATTGCTGTGTGGAGTAGTGCAGCGTCAACCGGTGAGGAAGCTTACAGCATCGCTATGACGCTGCGTGAGTCCATCCCGAATGTGGATGTACAGGTTTCGGTTTTGGCTTCTGATGTGGATACTGCGGCGATCGCTAAGGCTAAACAAGGCATTTATGGCATGGACCGGGTGATGCCAGTGCCTGAGCCGTTGCTGAAAAAGTACTTCCAACGAGGTAAGGGGGCTTTTACCGGTAGGGTTCGGGTCAAACCAGCCTTGCGCGAACTGATCGACTTTCAGGTTGTGAACCTGATCTCTACACAAAATTGGCCAGAGCAGCAAAAGTTCGACGCCATTTTCTGCCGTAACACCATGATCTATTTCGAACGAGAAACGCAGATCAAGTTGTTGAATCGCTTTGCACAACAAATGAAGCCCGGAGCGCTGCTTTTTGTTGGGCACTCCGAGAACATTTCGCAGTTAAGTACGGCATTTCGTTTAAAGGGGCAAACAGTATACGTGCGAGTGTAAGTCACACGCTAAAACGGCATAGTGTTGCTAGCTATTATGAAGAAAATCAGAGTGTTATGCGTAGACGATTCCGCGTTGGTGCGGAGTCTGATGGTGGAAATTATTAATAGCCATCCAGATATGGAAGTGGTGGCTGTGGCACCAGACCCCTTAGTGGCACGTGAGCTGATTAAAGAATATAACCCAGACGTCTTAACACTAGACGTAGAAATGCCACGCATGGATGGGCTGGATTTCTTAGAGCGTTTAATGCGTTTACGTCCAATGCCGGTTGTGATGGTGTCGTCCTTAACTGAGCGTAACTCCGAGGTAACGATCCGTGCATTAGAATTGGGTGCAGTCGACTTTGTGACTAAGCCGCGCCTAGGGTTGCGTGATGGCTTGCTTGAGTATTCCGACCTCATTGCCGAAAAAATACGAGCGGCGGCGATGGCGAAAACCTATCTCTCTCGGCCTGTTGCAAAAGTGCGGCCGAGTCGGCCTTTAGCGGCTCGCCGTTTTGCAACCACTGAAAAATTGATTTTAATCGGAGCCTCCACCGGAGGTACTGAAGCGATACGACAAATACTGGAACCCATGCCTGCTGACGGCCCCGCCGTTCTAATCACGCAGCATATGCCTGCTGGATTTACACGCTCTTTTGTACAGCGCCTCGATACGCTTTGTGCGATGCAAGTTCACGAGGCCGAGCACGGACAGCGCGTTTTGCCGGGGCATGTTTATTTGGCGCCGGGTGGGGTTGCACACATGAAATTGGCTCGTTCTGGTGCTAATTATGTGGTCGAATTAGACCCAAGTGAACCGGTTAACCGCCATCGTCCGGCGGTGGATGTGTTGTTTGCTTCGGCAGCACAGGTAGCAGGTAAGAATGCAGTGGGTATTGTGTTAACTGGAATGGGTAAAGATGGGGCGCAGGGCTTGTTAGCAATGAAGGAGGCCGGGGCTATAACCTTTGCACAAGATGAGGCGACCAGTGTGGTATTCGGTATGCCCCGCGAGGCGCTAGCTATTGGGGCTGCCACTGAAGCCCTTGCTTTACCTGAAATCAGTGAACGCTTATTAGCAAGCGCTGGCTCGTACGGACATCGGGTTTAGTATGCTCGATCAGCGCGATTGACTTGTTAACGGAGAATTAATGAATGGCTAATAAAAATATAAAGATTCTCGTCGTCGATGACTTTCCAACCATGCGTCGAATTATCCGAAATCTGCTTAAAGATCTAGGTTATGAAAATGTGGATGAAGCGGAAGACGGTGCGATGGGCTTAGAGAAGTTGCGTAATGGCAATTTCGATTTTGTGGTGTCTGATTGGAACATGCCAAATCTAGACGGGCTTGAAATGCTGAAGCAAATTCGTGCTGACGCCAATTTATCGACAATGCCTGTGTTGATGGTAACGGCTGAAGCCAAGAAGGAAAATATCATTGCTGCAGCACAGGCTGGTGCCAGTGGCTATGTGGTGAAACCTTTTACAGCAGCAACATTGGAAGAAAAACTGAACAAGATTTTCGAGAAGATGGGCTAGTTTAATAAGGAGAGTCTGATGGATGAAATCCACAAGACGAAGGCCACAGAATTAAGCGAGGCAACTGAAGCAAGTGGTGAGGTTGCGCAAGTACAGGCGTCCACTGACGTTGTGCAGCGCATCGCCCAGTTAACTCGCGAAGTGCGCGCAAGTATGCGCGAGCTGGGGCTGGATCAGGCGGTCAACGAGGCGGCGCATGCCATTCCGGATGCGCGAGATCGCCTACGGTATGTAGGGCGCATGACGGAGCAGGCCGCTAACCGAGTGTTAACCGCCGCCGAAAAAACAGGCCCTCTACAAGATAGTATGTCCGATGCTGCACAGTCGCTGGATGAGCGCTGGCAGCAATGGTTCGACGAGCCAGCAGAATTGCCCGAGGCGCGAGCGTTAGTAGACGACACGCGCCTGTTTTTCGAGCATGTACAAACGCGTACAAAACAAACACAAGAAAACCTGCTTGAAATCATCATGGCGCAAGACTTTCAAGACCTTACGGGTCAGGTTATACAGCGCATGCTGCAACTGATCGGAAACATAGAAACCGAGCTGGTGCAAGTGCTTATCGACAGCGTGCCACCAGAGCGCCGAGAGGAAACCTCTAGCTTGTTAAACGGGCCAGTGGTGAACCCAACAGAATCTGACGTTGTAACGGATCAAGACCAAGTTGACGACCTGTTGTCTAGCCTTGGCTTTTAGTCCTTACTTTTATCAAAAAACGCCTTAGGTAGCGAAATCGGCTCTGTGAACAGGGCTGATTTATAGCTATTACTCTGCCCTTAACAACCTAGCCAACTTAGTAAAATTCTTAGGCTAGGGTGCGCACGAATGTGTCTGAACACCCGTTAGGCACCGTGTAACCCGACTGATGTCTTCCACGCATGGCAGAGGAAAGCGATTTAGAAAAAACCGAACCGGCTACCCCCCGGCGCCTAGAGAAGGCGCGCGAGGAAGGGCAGGTTGCGCGCTCCCGCGAGCTTGCTACCTTTTTGTTATTGGCCGTGGGGGTGGCTACGTTATGGTTTTCCGGGGGCTTCATGTTTCGCACGCTAAATAGCATTATGCGAAATAGCTTTTGGTTTGATCCGCGTATAGGGCGAGACACGGAAGTCATGGTGGCGGGTGCTGCCCAATCAGCGATTGAAGCCATCAGTAGTTTGTTGCCCTTATTCGTAGCCCTAGTTGTTACCGCTATTTTAGGTTCTGCGTTATTGGGTGGCTTCATGTTGTCTTGGAAGTCACTTGAGCCTAAGTTCGAAAAGCTGAACCCCATTAAGGGGGTGCAGCGAATGTTTTCTGCTCAAACACTTATCGAGTTAGTAAAAGCCTTGGCAAAAGCGGGGTTAATTGGTGGTGTTGCCATGATGGTGATCTGGCATTTTCGTGATCAGATGACCAGCTTGATGCACGTGAATCCCACAGAGGCTTTGATTAAAGGCATGAGCTTAGTCGCTTTAAGCTGTGCTTTGATTGTGGCCAGTTTGTTGCTGATAGTCTTAATTGACGCGCCGTGGCAGTTGTTTAGCTTTCATAAAAAAATGCGTATGTCTAAACAAGACATGAAAGAAGAGCATAAAGAAAGTGAGGGTGACCCGCACGTAAAAGGGCGCATCCGAGCACAACAACGCAGTATGGCTCAACGGCGAATGATGGCTGATGTGCCTACAGCGGATGTCATTATTACTAACCCTACCCATTATGCCGTGGCCTTGCGTTACGCCGAGGGCGAACAGGGGGCACCACGAGTTGTGGCAAAAGGCAAAGGTTTGGTGGCGTTGCGTATTAAAGATTTGGCTGCGGAACATAAAGTGCCCTTGCTTGAAGCACCCCCTTTGGCCCGAGCCCTGCATCAGCATGTAGAGATCGGTTATGAAATTCCCCTTGAGCTGTATGCTGCCGTCGCCGAGGTGCTGGCTTGGGTGTTTCAGTTACGTGCTTGGCGTCAGGGGCAGGGCTTTGCTCCGGCTAAGCCTACCGATTTAGTCGTACCCGATGGCTTTGATCCCTTACAAGCCAATTAGATAACTATTTAATCCCAAACATGAACAGCTTTATTGCGTTAATTAAGGCCAATGGAATGTCTCAGACCCGCTTGTTAGCGGGCCCGATACTAATTCTAATGGTATTGGCAATGATGATTCTTCCATTGCCGCCTTTTCTGCTGGACTTGTTTTTTACCTTTAATATCGCACTGGCCGTCATGATTTTGCTGGTCGCAATGTTCACTAAGAAGCCTTTGGACTTTGCGGCCTTTCCCTCGGTACTGCTGTTTGCCACCTTACTGCGCTTGGCACTTAATATCGCGTCGACACGTGTGGTCTTATTAAATGGGCACAAGGGCTCAGACGCCGCCGGTCAGGTAATTGAAGCTTTTGGCCATTTTTTGATTGCCGGTAACTTTACCGTCGGGATTATTGTTTTTGTTATTTTGGTCATCATTAACTTTGTCGTGATTACCAAGGGTGCTGGCCGTATTGCTGAGGTGGGTGCGCGTTTCACCTTAGATGCCATGCCGGGTAAACAGATGGCTATCGATGCCGACTTGAACGCTGGGTTGATTGGTGAAGAGGAAGCACGTAAACGGCGTCAAGAGGTGGCACAAGAAGCCGAGTTTTATGGTTCGATGGATGGGGCGAGTAAGTTTGTCCGTGGTGATGCGGTAGCCGGGCTACTGATCATGGTCATCAGTATTGTTGGTGGACTGATGGTGGGTATTATGCAGCACGGGCTGAGCTTTTCGGATGCTGGTCGGGTCTACACCATTTTGACAATTGGGGATGGGCTGGTAGCGCAAATCCCCGCTTTGGTTATTTCTACTGCTGCCGGTGTCGTGGTGTCTCGGGTTGCCACGGGCGAAGACGTGGGCCAGCAAATGGTTGGGCAACTCTTTGCTAACCCGAATGTGATGTTTTTAACAGCGGGTATTTTGGGGTTGATGGGGATGATTCCCAACATGCCTCACGTGGCCTTTTTATCGTTAGCGGCCATGGTGGCTGGAATAGGGTGGGCCTTATTGAAACGCCAACAGGAGCAAGCGCTTGCTGCCACCCAGACCCCTAACGAAGCAGTAGAAGCTGCTGAGCAAGCGGCGGCCGAAGCCAGCTGGGATGATGTGTCGATGGTGGACCCACTCGAGCTAGAAGTGGGATACCGTTTGATTTCTCTGGTTGACCATGCGCAAAACGGTGAGCTATTACACCGAATTCGCAGCTTGCGTAAAAAGTTTGCCCAAGATGTGGGTTTTCTGCCGCCTGTGGTACACATTCGCGACAACCTAGAACTTAAGCCTAATGAATACCGTATTTTATTGTATGGCGTTGAGGTAGGGCGTGGGGTGGCGACGCCGGGGCAATGGCTCGCTATTGATCCGGGTGGTGTCAGTGTGCCGTTAGCGGGTACGCCCACAACGGATCCGGCGTTTGGTTTGCCTGCGGTGTGGATTGATGCGGAAATGCGCGAGCAAGCGCAAATAGCAGGCTATACCGTGGTCGATGCAAGTACGGTGATTGCTACCCATCTGAATCACTTACTACACCGCCATGGCGCTGAGCTGCTGGGACGACAGGAAGTACAACAACTATTGGATCATGTGGCACGGGATATGCCTCGTCTCGTTGAGGATCTTGTTCCCAAGACCATTAGTTTAAGTGTCTTGCACAAGGTATTACGCGGTTTGCTCGCAGAAGAAGTGCCCATCCGCGATATGCGTAGCATTATCGAGGTGGTGTCAGAGCATGCGCCGCGCTTACAAACGCAAAGCCAGACACACCCCAACGTGGATGAGGCTGCTGAGTTATTAATGCTGACGCGCGTTGCACTAGGACGCGCCATCACCCAGCAGTGGTTCCCGGGGGAAGGCGAATTGCGAGTTATTGGTTTGGATGCACGGCTGGAGCGCGTGTTAACCCAAGCGCTGACCACCAGCGGTGCCTTAGAGCCCGGATTGGCGGAAACATTGTTATCTGAAGCGTTACAGGCTACTCATCAGCAGGAAGAGGGTGGGGATCCGGCTGTGTTGGTCGTGCCGCCGTTATTACGTATGTCGTTATCACGGTTCTTGCGTCATCACATTCCACAGCTAGGTGTATTGTCCAATCAAGAAATTCCAGATGAGCGCACAATTCGCGTAACGGCCATCATAGGTAATCAAGCATGAATGTAAGTCGTTTTTTTGGTAGTACTAACCGCGAAGCTATGCGGCAGGTACGTATCGCTTTAGGACCGGATGCGCTCATCGTGTCCAATCGGCGGGTAAATGGGGGGGTGGAGATTCTGGCCACTGATGCGACTTCAGTGGCTACACAGCAAATGGCGCATCGTGATACTACCGAAGCGGCTCCTGTTGTAGCTGAAACAACGAATATAGGCGAGACCCCAGCATCTGCTTCGGCTGTGCATGAGCCTATGGCTAAGCCCATAGCGAGTCCTCCCGCAGAAGTGGTGGGAGCTATCGGTGCTATGCAAGGGGCCTTGGAGTCGCGCATTGATGAGCTGCTGTGGAGTCATCAGCTACAGCGCACCCCTGAGACAATTCAATTGTTTCAGACCTTACTTGCCTACGGTTTTAGTACGGCGTTATTGCGTGCTATGTTGAAGCGCTTACCAACTCACCTAACCGGAAAGCGAGCCATAGAGTGGGCGCGTAACGAGCTCGATACTCATTTACCTGTATTGCAAAAAGAAGAGCTACTTTGGCAGCCGGGCGTGGCGCTGGCACTGGTTGGTCCTACGGGGGTAGGAAAAACAACCACTATTGCAAAATTAGCGGCGCGGTGCGTAAAGCGTTTTGGGCCGGATAAGCTGGTACTTATTACCACTGATACTTATCGGATCGGTGCGCACGAGCAGTTGAAAATTTATGCTGATTTGTTGCGGGTGCAGGTGCACGTAGTGCAAGATGCGCAAAGTCTACGTCAGGTTATGTTGGGCATCCAGCCTGATCAAGTAGTGCTTATTGATAATGTAGGTATTAGTCAACGAGACCGTTACGTTAGCGAACAAGCCTCGCTACTGGCGAGTTCAGGCAGGCGTATTCAGCGCTTGTTGGCGCTTAACGCTTCCAGTCATGGAGACACCTTGGATGAAGTGGCGCGAGTCTATAAAACGGATGGTGGTAGTCCGTTAATTGGTTGCGTCATTACTAAGGTTGATGAGGCCAGTCGAATTGGGCCCGCGTTGGATACGGCAATACGCTATCAGTTGCCTATTCATTATGTTTCTAACGGTCAAAAAGTGCCTGAGCATTTGCAGTTTTTAAGTGCCTCGCAGCTTGTGGACATGGCGTTTAATCAGGCTTCGCATTATGGCAAAGCGCTTTATGCTCCGACCTCGGGTGAGGTAGCTGCCCTACTCGCAGCAGGGCTGCCTGAGCAACAGCAACAACAAGATGATGTGTTAGCACAGCGCAATGAAATGCTGACGCGATTATTAACCCAGCACAGTACGTCAACGGTTATGGATGTGGCCGAGTTGCAGCAGCAGGTGGCTATGTTTGAACAATGTGGTGTTTTAGCCGCTGCGTATGCGTGTTGGCGTAGTCAACTGCAGCCTTCTGATGCGAATGCTGACTCGATACTTTCGGGCGAAGCGTGGTTGCGTACGGCGCGACACGAGCATGAGGTGTTGCATCCACACGTGCCGTTGTTATGTATGCATCAACTGACTAAAACGGAGCGTGGTACTAAACGCTTAGTAGCCAGTTACGTGGTGAATGGCGAAGGTAGAATAGTAGCCTCGCCATTTCAGCAGCTTGCTTCTGCTAATGAGTGGCTGTCTACTGAAGGCGATCACGAATTAGTGCATCAGCCAGAATCGCGCTTAACTACCGCTGCAATGACGTGGATAAATACACGGCTGCCTGTGGCGATGCATGCTTTTGAAGGGGGATCGGCCTCGTTTTGGCGTGAGTGTATGGCAGGCGCGTCCTCCTCCTTCTTCTGCGCAATTCCGCCATCTACTCGTTTTTGGCATAAAGACGGTACGACCAGTGCAAAAGCGTTACTAAAACAATTGCATTATCAGGCTATGCAACCCTCTAGTCTGGGTTTGAGTCTGACACAAGTAGGGGGTGTCCCCTTGTCTGATGTAGCGGTGGGCATAGCACGAGAGACGATTGAATTAAGGTCTAAAAGCCAAGCGTCGGCGCAAGCTCAGTTAGTAGCTTTGCGTTTATTGAATCGAACAACCAATGCGTTGCTACAGGATTATGCTTTCTTATTACATAGCCCTGAACGTGTGTATTCAGATGCTGAGCTAGCGCCATGGTTGCTGAGCTATATCGAATTTAAGCAGATCACTCGGTTTAAGGCGGCGGCGTATGCCGTACTAGAGAGGGATGCTTCGTCGGCAAATGGTTCTATTATTGATCAGGTGAAATTAGCGGCTTTAGTGGCGGCGGCTAGTGCGAACATAGCATTAACAACTAGCCATGCCCCTTTAGGGGCAATCTTAAAACAACTGGTGTCAGCGCGTTCGCAGCAGTTAAGTGCGCCCAAGACAGTAGAGGGCTTACTGAAGCTGTTTATGATGAAAAATATAATGCAGCAATAATAGCTTAGGCTTTAATCGAAGCGCGAGGCTGGCTTCGCTGTAAAGAGGCCTTGCCACGTGCGTCGTAGACTTGTTCTACGGGTTGCATAGCCTGCGCGAGCGCATCTAAGGCCTGTTGGTTGTACTGTAAGTACGTATCGATTAGCAGGCCATTTTGTTCGTTGGCTAGTTTGGCTTGCTCGGCCAGTGAATGCAATTGCTCGACAAGGGGGACAAGGTCCGGAAACTGGGATGCGGCTTGTTGTAGGCCCGCTGCCGAATTGCTGACTTGCAGTGCTGTTAAGGCGTGCTCACGCTGATCGTTAAGGTGGGCAAGCTGTTCAGCGTATTGGTTTTTTAATTGAGTAACCTGGTGTAGCGTTTCATTGTCGTGCTCGCCTAATAACAAGATGGTTTCTTGCTGCAAGAGTTCAGTAAATGAAGTAAGAAGTTTTACTTCGTTTTCTAGGGTTTGCTGCAAGAGCAAAGAAGGTTGAGACGACATGATGGTTGTTTTACTTAAGAAGCTCGCGGGCGCTAGCGATGAGTGAGTCGGCAATACGGCTGGTATCAATGCGTAATTTTCCGGCAGCAATAGCATCTTTAACGGCTTGTACGCGTTCGATATCGATGTCGTGCTCGGACGATTGAAGTTGCTGTAGCTGGCGTGCGGTAGTGCTAAGGTCGACGTTGGAAGCCGAATCACCGCGGCTGCTTGTTGGGCTTTGCTGGCTGTACGCAGTTGCCCCCGTTGCTGGGCGCGTCGTGCTTAGGCGCTCGGCAGGGGTGTGGGGTAGAGAAGAAGGTGTAACTTTCATAGTGTCTTCCGGGGGCGAGCGCAAAAATAGTGAATCAATAACAAGTGACTTAGTGATTATAACGGTCTGTGTTTTGATTTCTTTAGTGTTACCACCACAAAAAAGGTGAATAGCTGGTTTACATCAGCACTTGCACTGTGTGAGAGTCGAGTACCGTAGCGGTAATTACGTTTCCTGAGCCCACGCGTACTTGGATTTGTGAGCCTGGGGCGCCGGCTTGCAGTGTTTGTCCTTCGCTGCTAACGACAAAGCCATGGCCTCGCGCTACCGTACGTACAGTTTGGCCCCGAAGTACTGATTGAGGGTCGCGTAAGGCCGAGGCTTTGATGATGCTGCCAGCATTAAGACGTTGCCCAACCATAGAACCAATAATAAGGCTTGGATCAGTAACGACGCTGGGTGCCAAACGCAAAATATCCCCTTCACGGGGGCTTAAATCATCTAAGGAAATAACGTCGCCTACGTTGAGGCGGCGGTTACTGACGTAGTAATAACCCATCACTGATACGTTGGCTTGTACGTGCAAGCTCCAGCTTTCTGGAGCCAAGCATCGCACAGTAACGGTCATGCGGGAACGCATGCGCTGCGCCGCTGGCGGCTGCACGCTGAGCTCATCGCATTGTTGATGTTGCCGTATTGCCGGCGGTTGTACGCTAACACTAGGCGTACCTGGATAAACGCTTGCTTTGGTATACAGAAAAGACTCTACTGCGGCGCTTACCTCGTCAGCGTTCTGGGTGGACGCAAACGCAGACCCCGAGCCAATTGTGCCGAGGCAGAACAGAGTAATAAGAAGAGAACGTAATGCAAGCATGACGTTATTTTAAAAACTATGCGTCAAGTGCAAGGAAAGAACTGACTAGAGATTGCTAGCTTATTTCCACCTTTATACCGAGAAGTCGAACGTTACCATTACGTTATTCGGTGACTAAAGGTTGCAAATACGCCGGTTTAGTCATTTATTCCGATCCATCTTTAAATGGATGTTACAGAGATTGCACATGATAGATCGTATTGGTGAGGAATTCAGCTTTTATCAAACCGCATTAGATTTGCGTCAGCAACGTCAAGAGGTGTTGGCGGCCAACATTGCGAATGCGGATACCCCTAACTACAAAGCGCGTGATTTTGATTTTAGTCAGGCGCTTAGTAAAGCAATGGGCGAGAAGCAAAGCCTTGCTAATACGCAATTACGGCTCACGTCAGAGCGGCATATTCCGGCAGCAGCACAAGGCGCACCTCAAGCTGAGTTGTTATACCGCCAACCTTTACAACCCAGTCTGGATGGCAACACCGTGGATATGGATGTAGAGCGAATGGCTTTTGCCGATAACACGATGCATTACCAAAGCAATCTCAATGTGTTGTCGCAACGTATTAAAACGTTGATGGCTGCACTGCAACAGTAAGGCGACACGTTAATCATGAGTACTTTTAGTATCTTTCAAATAGCCGGTTCAGCATTAACGGCACAATCGCAACGGATGAACGTCACGGCTAGCAACATTGCGAATGCAGACAGCGCCGCCGGGCCTGACGGCCAGCCTTATCAGGCCCGCCAAGTGGTGTTTCAAGTTACACCTTTGCAAAATCAAGGTTATGCAGCAGAAGTGGGGGGCGTCAAAGTGGCTGCGGTAGTGGAAAGTAACGAGCCAGCTCGCTTGCAGTACAACCCACAGCATCCACTAGCGAACGAGCAAGGCTACGTCACCATGCCCAATGTGGATGTCGTGGCAGAAACCGTGAACATGATTTCAGCGTCACGCTCGTATCAAGCCAATATTGAAGTGGTCAACACAGCAAAAAACCTGATGATGCGCACGTTAACCTTAGGGCAATAAGGCTAGGAGCTTTGAAAACGTATGACCACGGTAAATAACAACCCTTACGCAGCGAACCCCGCTGCAGATGCTTTAGCGTTGGCACGAAGCCAAAACAATAACTTGTTAGGCGATACACAAGATCGCTTTCTAACGTTGTTAGTGACTCAGCTTCAGAATCAAGACCCGCTAAACCCTATGGATAACGCGCAAGTCACGACTCAAATCGCGCAGCTCTCCACCGTAAACGGTATTCAACAACTTAACGATACGTTGTTAGCCGTTTCGGGTCAGATCGACGTTTCGCAGTCCATGCAGGCTGCGGCACTAATCGGTAAAGACGTTCTGGTTCCTGGAACTAAAGTGCTAGTGGGTAGTGATCCGTCTAACCCGATGAGTAAAACGGCTACAGCATTTGGTGTGGATATTATTGCCCCGGCGGCCAAAACAGTGATAACCATCACCGATAAAGGCGGTCGGGCCGTGCGACAAATCGAGCTCGAGCCGTTGGAGTCAGGTGTTTATAACGTCGAGTGGGATGGTTACGACGATTCCGGTAATCCGGTAGCTGATGGGGCTTACGAGATCCGTGTGGATGCATTAGATCCCGACGGGCAGCATGTGTACGCCGAGGCACTTACTTCAGGCAGGGTCTCAAGCGTGGCCTATAGCTCTAAAGGGTTGCAGTTGGATTTAGGTCTGGCAGGTAATTACTCTCTGCTGGATATTCGAAAAATTATGTAGCGTAACGGGCCAGTCAGCGATGGCGGCAGTTAATTGGTGCACAGGTTAAGCGAGGATAACAATGGGTTTCGGACAAGGACTTAGCGGTTTAAATGCTGCTTCACAAAATTTAGACGTAATCGGCAACAACATTGCCAACTCTTCAACGGTTGGCTTTAAAACAGCAACCGTGAACTTTGCTGACGTATACGCTAGCTCTAAAGTGGGCTTGGGTGTAGGGGTGGCCAGTATTAATCAGCGCTTTACGGTAGGTAATGTCAGCACAACGGGCAATCAATTCGATATGGCGATTGATGGGCCGAAGGGGTTGTTCAGGCTTGAAGACCACAGCGGTGCAATTGTTTACTCGCGTAACGGTCAGTTTGCACCCAATAAAGACCTGTATCTGGTTAACGCGCAGGGGCATAAGTTAACAGGCTACGCTCCGGGCTCGAATACGCCCTCGCCGATACGAGTACCCACTGGCAATATCGACCCTAAAGCCACCTCTAGAGTCGATTTTCCAGCTAACTTTGATGCGAACGCACCAGCGATTACCGCTACCTTTGATGCTGAGAACCCCGATACCTACACCAATTCGCATCCTTTTAACGTTTACGATTCATTAGGTAATGCGCATCAACTGACACAGTATTTTGTGAAGAAAGAGGGTACGGTTCCTACGCCACCCGCAACAGGTGATGGGGAATCGGTATGGGAAGTGCATTACCGACTTAACGGCGCAGTCGTTGGGGATGGCACACCTCAACAGTTAACCTTCAGCAGCGCAGGTCGGTTGCTTACGCCTACCGCAGGTGTGCCGTTAACAATTAGTGTGCCGTCGGCTAATTCACCAGCTGAAGAACTAACCATTACGATGTCTTATGCCAACTCGACGCAGTTTGGCGGAAATTTCAATACCACTCCCATACAAGATGGCTATCCTACTGGTGAATACGCCAGCATGTCAGTGGCTTCAGACGGTCGCTTAGTGGCGAACTACACCAATGGCGAAACAGTAGAAGTGGGCTCCTTAGTATTAGCCGACTTTAATAACCTGCAAGGCTTGCAAGCCTTAGGCGGTAACGCTTGGGCTGAAACGGCCACATCCGGCCAGCCGCTGCTTGGTCGTCCCGGTGAAAATGGCTTGGCTGTTATTAAAGGGCAGTCGGTGGAAGAGTCTAACGTCGACATGAGCCAAGAGCTGGTCAACATGATTATTGCTCAGCGCACCTATCAGGCCAACGCACAGACCATTAAAACGCAAGATCAGATTCTTCAAACACTGATCACGATGCGTTAAGACGGGCATCAACTATGGACCGCATTATTTACACAGCCATGAATGGGGCGCAGCGCCTGCTTGAACAGCAGGCCGCTATTAGCAACAATCTGGCGAACGTTAATACCTCGGGTTTTCGTGAGCAGTTGGCCTTACAGCGTGCTGTACCGGTAGAGGGCCCTCCGGGGCTGCCAACACGGGTCGCCACTGCTACGGTAACTGCAGGTACTAATTTTCAATTAGGGGCCTTAGCCGAAACGGGGCATGCACTGGATGTAGCCATTGCTGATCAAGGTTTTTTTGCAGTGCAAACGGAAAATGGCGAGGCGTATACGCGGGCCGGTGATTTTTCCGTTAATGCCGACAACCTATTAGTAACGAAAACTGGCTTACCAGTGTTATCGGCCGATGGAGCTTCGATTGGTGTGCCTGAGCAGGGCGTCATCACTTTCTCTAGTGATGGACAAATTACGGCTTTAGGTGCCGGCGATAACCCACGTGATATTCAAATTCTGGGTCAGTTGAAGCTGGTTAATCCTGATGTGAATACCTTAGAGCGCGGTGCAGACGGTTTATTCCGTAATCCGGCTCAAGCGGTTCTAGAGGCCGACCCCTCGGTTCATATTGTGTCGGGCTTCGTCGAGAAGAGTAACGTGAATACGGCGGAAGCAATGGTGGGAATGATTAACAACTCGCGACGTTTTGAGATGCAAATGAAGGTCATCCAAGACGCTAGCACGAATGCTGAGCGGGCTAATTCCATTCTCTCTACTAACGGCTAACTTATATCGCAGCGGTAGTTAAACCGCTGACAAGGAACTTTCATGATTCGCTCATTATGGATTGCTAAAACAGGTCTGGAAGCGCAGCAGACCAATATGGATGTGATATCCAATAACCTGGCTAACGTGAATACGGCAGGCTTCAAACGCAGTCGCGCAGTTTTTGAAGACTTAATGTTTCAGACCTTGCGTCAACCTGGTGCACAGGTGGGGGCGGCAAACCAATTACCTACCGGTTTGCAATTGGGTACGGGTGTAAGAACCGTTGCCACCGAGCGCATTCATTCGCAGGGCGACTTAAAAAATACCGGTCATGAGCTGGATATCGCGATTCAAGGCCGCGGCTTCTTACAAGTGGAAATGCCTGATGGCACCTTTGCGTATACCCGTGATGGCAGTCTGCAAATTGATCAAGACGGCCAATTGGTGACGGCAGGTGGCTACCCCATTCAGCCACCCATCATGATTCCAGATAACGCGTTGCAAATTTCAATTAGTCGCGATGGCATTGTGTCGGTGACGCAACCGGGTGCTGTAGGAACCAGCGTGGAAGTCGGGCAGTTGCAGTTAACCACCTTTGTGAATACAAGTGGTTTGCAAAGTATGGGTGAGAACCTTTATGTGGAAACCGATGCCTCTGGTGTAGCTAACTTTTTGCAGCCGGGTTTAGATGGTGCAGGTCTGATTTTGCAAGAGTATACCGAGACCTCTAACGTGAACGTAGCGGAAGAGCTGGTCAATATGATTACCACCCAGCGTGCCTACGAGATGAACAGTAAGGCGGTACAAACATCCGATCAAATGTTGGCGCGCCTGACACAGCTGTAAAGTGAAAGACAGTGTTTTCAATACGGGCACAAAGAATGCATAGACTTTATCGCATCGTAGCGGTGTTAGCAGTCAGTTTTTTTTATGGCTGCGCGATGGTGCCGCCCGAGCCCGTTGTGGTGGGTCCGTTAACGGCGCCACCTCCCGTGCCCGTGGCGCCAGAAGTGGTAGCGAATGGCTCCATTTATCAGCCCGGCGCTTATGGCAACTACCCACTGTTTGAAGATCGACGACCGCGAAATGTGGGTGATATTGTCACCATCATTATTCAAGAGCGCACGAACGCAGCCAAGAACGTCTCTACCAGCACCAATCGAAACTCAGATGCAGGCTTAGACTTTGGCGTCGAGCCCAGCTTCTTACCCGGCGATCTAGGTGCTAGACAGAATTTTGGGGTAGAGGGGAATAACCAACACAGCGGTACTGGTAGTAGCCGTGCTGATAACGCTTTTACTGGAACCCTTACTACAACAGTTATTGGTGTGCTGCCCAATGGCAATTTGCAGCTAGCAGGTGAAAAGCAGATTGCGATTAACCGTGGTAGTGAGTACATGCGATTTTCTGGGGTGATTGATCCGCGGTCTATTACGGGGGCTAACACGGTGTTATCGACGCAAGTGGCTGACGCGCGTATCGAGTTTCGTAGCAAAGGCGTAATGGATGAAGTCCAAACCATGGGCTGGTTACAGCGCTTCTTTCTTAACATTTCGCCCTTTTAATTAGTACAGGTTCACCATGATTCGCTACTTCCGACCATTCGTCCTATTTTTCACCGGCGTATTGCTTTGCTTATTGGTGATAGGGCCCGCCCATGCCGATCGGATTAAAGATTTGGCATCGATTCAAGGGGTGCGAGAAAACCAGTTAATTGGTTACGGGCTAGTGGTGGGTTTAGATGGAAGCGGTGATCAGGTGCGACAAGCACCTTTTACCCAGCAAAGCCTAACGAATATGTTGTCGCAATTGGGGGTCACCATTCCACAGGGTAGCAATATGCAGTTGCGTAATGTGGCGGCTGTCATGGTTACTGCACGTCTGCCTGCGTTTGCGCGCCCTGGGCAGTCCTTAGACGTGGTGGTATCCTCAATGGGTAATGCCAAAAGCTTACGCGGCGGCACCTTATTAATGACCCCCTTAAAAGGGGCTAACGGTCAGGTGTATGCGATTGCTCAAGGGAACCTGTTGGTGGGTGGGGCTGGTGCCGAGGCAGGGGGCTCAAGCATACAAGTTAACCAGTTAAACGGGGGCACGATCCCTTCGGGCGCTATTGTTGAACGGGATGTACCCACAACGTATATCCATGATGGTGTCGTTAACTTAGAACTGAATAGCTCCGATTTTGGAACGGCACAAAGTGTAGTAGCTGCATTAAACCAGCATTTTGGTGGGCAAACTGCTACGGCATTGGATGCACGTCGTATCCAAATACGGGCTCCGCTAAATCCGAATGCTCAAGCCGAGTTTTTATCTCGCATCGAAAATTTGCAGGTGAATTTACCACCTGCGCGGGCTCGCGTGGTTATTAATGCGCGTACGGGTTCGGTGGTGATGAATCGCACCGTCACCATTGATGAGGCGGCCATTGCTTATGGCAATTTGTCGGTCATTATTAGTCGCCAAGCCGAAGTCAGCCAGCCAGATACTCCTTTTGGTGGTGGTCAAACGGTGGTGACTGACCGTACCGATATTGAAATGCGCTCCGACTCTGGAAGTTTGCAGCGTATTAGTACCAGTGCCAACTTGGCTGATGTGGTCAGAGGCTTAAATGCCTTAGGTGCGAGCCCACAAGATTTGCTTTCTATTTTGCAAAATTTGAAAAGCGCAGGGGCGCTTCGCGCTGACTTGGAAATAATCTAAGGTCTGTATGTCAGTTAATTTTTATCCTCGCCCTGGCCATAGCCAGCCGGTTTCCATGTTTGATGCGGATCAGCTTGCGCTGTTACGCCGCGGTGTTGTTGAAAATCAGGGCGGTACCGAAAATCAACAGCGTCAGGTGGCTGAACAATTTGAGGCGCTGTTTATTCAGCAACTGCTTAAGCAGGCTCGAGCCGTCGCTTCAGGTAATGGCTTGTTTAACAGCCAGCAAGTGCAAATGGCACAAAGTATGGGCGATCAACAACTTGCTTTGCAGTTGGCGACCTCAGGGCTAGGGCTGGCTGATGCACTCATGGAGCAAATGCGCCGCAATCAGGGCGAAAGCGCCAATACCTTACCCGAGCGTATCCACCCAGATGTGAACACATCCCGTCTTCCAGAACTGCGTTCGCACACTGGGGAGCAGGCTCGCATTGTGGATGCTTCATCAATATCAGCATTAATTAAAAAATTATCGGGCCCTGTCTCGGTGGATCAGGTGTTTTCCGCTGTGCGCGGAGCCCCCGAACATGTACGTAATTTTGTTTCCACGATGCGAGATGCGGCAACCCAAGTGGCAGAGGCAAGTGGGGTTCCAGCGAAGTTAATCCTTAGCCAAGCAGCACTTGAGTCTGGGTGGGGTAAGCGAGAAATCAAGTACGAAAATGGCCAAACTTCGCATAACTTATTTGGTATTAAGGCCAGTAAGAACTGGAACGGCAAGGTGGTAGAGGTGACGACGACTGAGTTCGAAAACGGGCACGCCCGTAAGTTAACTCAGCCGTTCAGGGCCTATGACTCGTACGCCGAGTCATTGGCCGATTATGCCCGTTTATTAAGTACCAGCCCACGCTATCAGGCGGTGCTGTCCGCCGCTACACCACAAGAGGCGGCTCAACGGGTTCAAGAGGCTGGTTACGCTACGGATCCGGCCTATGCGGAAAAGCTAATTGCGATCATGTCATATTTTGATTCGGATCCTCGCTAATCGCCCTAAAGTTTTGCGCTAAATAGCCGTAATACACGTTAACAATATATCGTGCGCCGGTCACAGTTAAGGTTTTTCGGCGGCACACCACAACGGAAGCTGTCATGAACCTCTCAAGTCTGGGTAAAGCGGCGTTAATTAACGCTCAAAACAACCTTCAAACGATAGGCCACAATATTAATAATGCAGCGGTAGAAGGCTATAGCCGACAAACCGTACTGTCACAAACAGCAGGTGCGACCAGCACAGGCGCTGGCTACATTGGCCGAGGGGTACAGGCTGTCACCGTACAACGTGCTTACGACGGTTTTTTAACCGGTCAGCTTGTTAAGGCACAAAGCACAGGCGCAGCATTAGTCGCCTATGGGCACGAAATAGCGCAGGTGAATAACCTGTTTTCCGATCGTACAACCGGTATTAATCCGGCAATACAACATTTTTTCGATGGTTTGCATGCGGTGGCCTCTGCACCAGCCGACGCTGCTGCACGGCAAGAGCTGCTAGGGCGTGCAGAAAGCCTAGCCACTCAATTGAACGATGCGAACACGTTCTTGCATAGTCAGCGTGAAAACATTAATTTGCAGCTGCATACAACGGTATCGCAAATTAACAGCTATCTGGAACGCGTAAACGACATCAATCAGCAAATTGTGGCTGCCAAAGCCTCTAGCCCTCACCACGCACCCAACGACCTACTCGATCAGCGCGATCAATTGGTGTCCGAATTAAACCAATTGGTTGATGTGAAGGTACACGAGCAAGACGGTCTGTTTAATTTAAGTATCGGTAACGGGCAGGTGGTTCTAGGTGGAACTAAAGTCTTCCCTCTTGAAGTACAGCCTTCAGATACTGATCCTTCGCGTAGTGTCATCGCCTATACCTCAGCAATTGTTGATGGTGAGGCAAAAATGGTGCAGTTAAACGATACGTCGTTTAAGGGCGGGCAATTGGGTGGCCTGTTGAGCTATCGCTCCGAAAGTTTGGATGCTACTCAAAATGCTTTAGGGCGATTAGCTTTAGGTATCGCACATCAAGTCAATAGTGTTCATGCCGACGGTTTCGACCTAGAAGGCAATGCCGCCACTGACTTCTTTAGTTTTAAGCTAAGCGCGCCTATTCCTACCGGAGCAGAAGGCGAGCCCATTCCTCAGCTAAGCATTAATCTTGTCGATAGCGGAAAGCTGACGGGCAACGACTATGTAGTTGAATTTAGCGACGGCAACTATACCGTGCGTACTCTACCTAATGGTGCTGCGCAGGTTATAGATGATCCCAGCTCTTTTACCGTCGATGGTATTGAATTCAGCTTTGACGCAGCCGATCAAGCGGTGGAAGGGGATAGCTGGTTAATCCAGCCGACCCGTCATGCTGCTGGCGACTTTTCGGTGGCCATTAAAGACCCATCAAAAATTGCCGCCGCTGGCGTCAACGAGGATGGTGAGTTTTTGGGCTCGGCCAATGGTGATGTAGCCCTAAAGCTAGCCGCTCTGCAAAGTCAAAAAGTGTTGGGCAATGGCTCATTAAACTTTAATGATGCATTTGGGCAAATAGTGAATGGTGTAGCGGTACAAGCGCAGCAAAATGGTACAGCTGCCAAAGCCCAATCCAATTTAATCCAGCAAAATTACGCGGCGCAGCAGCGTGTGGCTGGGGTGAATTTAAACGAAGAATACATCATGCTCGATCGTTATGTAGAGCAGTTTCGTGCTGCGTCGCGATTAATCGACGTCAGTTCCAGTATTTTCGACACCTTGCTGTCGTTACGTAGCTAAGTCTGTTAACAAAGGGGCACGATATGCGCATTAGTTCTACTCTTTATTTTCAGACAGGTCTGAATTCTATCAATCGCCAGCAATCCGACTTGATGCATATTTTTCAGCAAGTGGGCAGTGGTAAGCGAATGATTACGCCAGCAGACGATCCTCTGGCGGCCGCACAATCTATCTCTTTATCCCAGTCTCAGGGGATGAATAAGCGTTTCGCGGAAAACCGAGAAGTGGCCACACGTGCATTAAACGAATCAGAAAATGTGCTCACTTCCCTTACGTCCCAATTACAGGATGTGAAAACGCGCCTAATCGAAGCGGCTAATGGCTCTTTGTCCGATGCCGATCGGGCCGCATTGGCCAATGCTTTACGTAATAGTCAGCACACTATTTTAGGTTTAGCCAACGCTACCGATGCAGCAGGACAATACTTGTTCTCAGGCAGTCACGGTAAGGTAGAGCCATTCCGTTACGAAGAGGGCATTGGCGCTTCGTATCAGGGCGATCGTCGTGATCGAAATGTACAAATCGACCCAACTCGACTGATTTCGGCCTCTGACAATGGCTTCGACATCTTTTCGCGGGCAGCCCCGGGAGTTAGCAGCTTTATTACTGCAGGCCATGTGGATAACAGCGGCACAGCACAAATTTCGAAGCCCACTATTGCCAACCCTCGATTAGCTGCAAATGTGGTGGGTTTTGATATCACCTTTAGTTCAGCGAACAGTTATAGCCTACAGGTTAGCGTGGTGCAGGAAGATGGCTCGATTCAAGTCAATCAGCTCGAAGGCCATTACGATCCCGAGGGCGGCAGTGTAGTGATCGACTTACCTGCGTCGTTGGTTGCCGTTGGTGGTGATGAAACAGTCGATTCGGGCGTTAGGGTGCAATTGGAAGGTATTCCTGCTGCCGGTGACCGATTCAGCATTGAGCGTGCTAGCTCAACTGCCATTGGCGACTATCCCCAAACTGAACTCAATTTATTTGAAACACTAGAGCAGGTTATTGGTGTGCTGGAAACGCCCACTGAATCGGATCCCGTGGCTCAAGCACACTTACGCAATGTGCTAAATGGTGCCATGCAACGTATCGATATTAATTACAACAATGTGCTGACTGTACGGGCATCGGTAGGGGCACGCATGTCAGAAATCGATGCGTTAAATGCCAGCGGTTCGTTGCAGGCATTGCATATCAGTTCCGAATTAGGTCGCTTAGAAGACTTAGATTACTTTGCCGCGTCGACACAGCTAGAGTTGCGTAAGTCGGCGCTTGAGGCGGCCTCGCTCGCTTTCAAGAAAATTCAAAGTACCAGTTTGTTTGCGTTGACTTCAGGTGGTTAAGCTAGTTAAAGCAAACAGCGAATGTAAGACCTTTACGAAGGCCCATTCATTTTGGCGGGTGTAACGAATGCTATTCAAGAGAATATCACTTAAAAAAAGTATTACGATCTCGGTGCTTATTATGTTGTTGCTTACAGCAGCAATGGCATTTGTTGGTATTCACTATCAACAGCAAAGTCTCAGCGGGTTGCAAAACCTGCAGGCTGCGGCATTAAACGAAGCAGCCTTGGTGGCGCAAATTGAGTTGGCGCAAAGGCATTACCAGTCGACCCTGTTGTGGATGGGGCTTGTATTGCTGCTAACTGTGCTCGCCGGCGTGTCGTTGTACTTGTTAATTTCGCGTCGGGTGGTTCGTCCCATGCAGACGATTGCTACGCACTTTGACATGATCTCAGCGGGTGATTTAACGCAGCGAATTCTGGTCTTAACCAATAACGAGGTGGGTGCTGTCTTTGCTGCGTTACGACGCATGCAAGAAAGTTTGGCGCGTACCGTCAGTACAGTACGTAAAGGCATCGACGAGATCAATGGCGACTCGGGTGAAATTGCTGCAGGTAATACGAATTTAAGTGATCGTACTGGCGAGCAAGCGGCTGCATTGCAACAAACAGCCGCCAGTATGGAGCAGCTTGCTAGCACCGTCCGACAGAATGCAGACAATGCACACCAAGCGAATCAGTTAGCGGTTACGGCGTCGAACGTAGCGCAACGTGGCGGTGTTGCGGTGGGCGAGGTCGTGCATACAATGCAGGAGATTTCTACAAGCTCTACTAAAATTGCAGATATCGTCAATGTTATCGATAGTATTGCTTTCCAAACCAATATTCTGGCCTTGAATGCAGCGGTTGAAGCTGCGCGTGCGGGCGAACTGGGACGCGGCTTCGCTGTCGTGGCCGCTGAGGTACGAGCATTGGCGCAACGTAGTGCTCAGGCGGCACGGGAAATTACTAGCCTGATCGAAGACTCCGCAGCCAAAGTCACCGAGGGCTCGGAACAAGTTGAACGTGCTGGGGCGACGATGCAAGAGATCGTCGATTCCGTGAAGCGTGTGACTGACATCATGGGCGAGATCACAGCTGCGACCATTGAGCAATCGTCGGGCATTGACGAGGTGAATCGTGCCGTCACTCAAATGGATTCGACCACGCAGCATAATGCACAACTCGTGGCGCAGGCTGCTAGAGCGGCGGCTAATTTAAATGCCCAGATTAGTCAGGTAACCGACGCTGTAGCCGCATTTAAGCTGCCCGAGTCTCATGTCATCGAGCTTTCGGCGCGGCGCGTTGCGTCGCAACGTGCGCGTAACGACAGCGAGAAAGCAGCGAATAAAGAAGTACAGTCGCTTAAACAGCGTACCGCTTCCGCTGTCGCAGCAGGTGGGGTTTCCTCGTTAGCCTTGGCTTCCGGGTCGGATGCGAATGTAGGAGTGCCCTACGCTTCGGTGGGTGCGTCCAGTAGTACAGTCACGGCAGCGTCAAGCGAGCGAGCAAATAGGGATGACAGCACGAAGCTATTACGTCCCGACCTCAGTGGTACGCGTAAAAACACATCAGCCGATGATGACTGGGAAGAGTTTTAATGGGCTCGTTCTGTACGCGAGTAGTACGCTGCTTTAGCTATATTGTTTTGGGCCTTGCTATATTGGCCTTAACAGCATGTTATAGCAGCGGTAACCGTTATGCTGCATCAGGGAAGTCGTGGCTGCAGCCCGGAATTAGTTCTGCAGCGGATGCGCGTATTTTTCTCGAGGGCGATCCCGTTGCTGTTTATCCCCAGACTGACGGCAGCAGCTTACACGTTTGGCAGCATAGTCGGGCTTTATTGCCGGACGGCGTTTATTACAATAAAGAACTTTGGCTAGAGTTTGACAAGCAAGGTATTTTGCGTCGTATCGTTAAGCAGTAAAAGGCGACTCTATTATTTTTATGCTAGGGTAGCGATGTGGCTTTTATATAGGCTGCATCGCTATTTTTATGGGTCACACTCTTTGCTGCGCTGTCGCAGCGGGGTGGTGGGCAGTACAGAGGTGGTCTTTTGGACGAGAAGCTTTTTAACGTAGGGCGAGACGCCGTCAGACAGAACTTGCAGTCATTGGTGAGTTTGCTTGAGGTATATCCACCCTTTGATCGAATGCATCGGGATAATTTGCAAGCGCTGCTAAGTCGAGGCAGCCTCGCTTTTTATGCTGCAGGCGAGAAGATTTTCGGTCCGGATGACGGTGTGTGCAATCACCTGTTCATTATTCGGCAAGGCTTAGTCAGTGTCGCTAAAGCTCATGCGGCGGTTTCTGCTTTACCCGATACCGAAGAAGCCGAGTTAGAGCCCGATACAGAGGCCTTGCTGGGGGCGGGCGATATGTTCCCGTTAGGGGCGTTGCTGGGTGAGCGAGCAACGCAACGCGTGCACACGGCCGATGAAGACACATTTTGCATTCTTATCCAAAAAACAGATGTTTTAGAGGTTTTGAAGCGTTCCGAGCCTTTACGACTGTTTGCATTTAGTGGGGTGAGTAGCTTATTTGGTCAGCTGTATGAACAGGCTCGTCAAACTGCCTATGAACAAAGTAGCCCCAGTATCAGTTTAAGCACGCAGGTTAGAAAGTTGGTGCAGCGCGAAAGCGTAACCTGTACGCCGTCTACGATAGTAAGCGATGCCGTGGGCATTATGCATAAAGAGGCGGTGAGCAGTATTGTGGTGAATGATGAGCACGATGGTTTGATGGGTATTTTCACCCTAAGAGACCTGCGTCGAATTATTGCACTGCAACCCGAGGCCTTACATAAGCCAGTCTCGGAAATCATGACAGCCAAGTTGATTACGGTGCCGCATTTATCCAGTGCATTTGAAGCCGCTATGCTCATGGCTCAGCACCATATTGGCCACATTTGTGTGACTGATGGCGAGACCTTGGTAGGGGTGATTTCTGAGCGCGATGTCTTTGCCTTGCAGCGGGTCGATTTGGTGCATCTATCTCGCCAGTTACGTTATGCCAGCAATAAGCAAAATTTAATCGAGGCACGGGCGGATATTCCTGAGCTCATCACGATGATGCTGGCACATGGTGCCAATGCGAATCAGTTAATGGATGTGATCACACAGTTAAACGATCATACGAGTTGTCGGGCGATAGAGCTGTGTTTGAATGATCACCCCAAAATTGATTTTGAGTTCAATTGGATGCTGTTTGGCAGCGAAGGGCGTGGTGAACAAACCTTATTTAGTGATCAAGATAACGCCATTCTGTTTCAGGCCGAGGGGCAAGAGCAAACCGAAGCGCGCCGAGTTTTATTATTAGCGTTTGCGCATCAGGTTAATACCTTGCTTGA
>DATGRU010000020.1:0-3012 GCA_035303295.1 Paenalcaligenes sp. | reverse complement strand
TGATGATGCTGCGCAGGTTGCACAGGCCTTACGTGATCGTTTCCCGAACATTGTTGAGCCTAAGAAAAGTGACATTTGTTATGCCACGCAGAATCGTCAAGATGCGGTGAAAGTCATGGCCCCACAATGCGATGTGGTGTTAGTGGTGGGTAGTACCAATAGCTCTAACTCAAACCGTTTGCGTGAGGTTGCCGAGCGTAAGGGCGCAGCGGCGTATTTGTTGGATGATCCAGATATGATCCAGCCCGAATGGTTCAGTGCTGGTAAGCGCGTAGGGGTTACGGCCGGTGCTTCGGCACCAGAAGAGCTGGTGTCGCAAGTGATTAATCGTCTTAAAGAGTTGGGCGCAATTTCGGTACGTACCCTTGATGGGGTCGAAGAGACGATTTCATTCCCACTGCCGCGTGAGTTATCCAGAAAGTTAGACGTCCAAAACTCTTAAGAGGCTGGTGTGAAACTTTATAGCCACTTTCAAAGCTCGGCTGCGTATCGCGTGCGTATTGCTTTGCATGCAAAAGCGTTGACGTTTGAAACGCATGCTGTACATTTACTGCGTGATGGCGGCGAACAATTAAGTGAAGCCTATACCGCCGTTAATCCAGCGGCGTTGGTACCGAGCTTGGACGATAACGGGGTTATTGTGCGCCAATCGTTGGCCATTCTTGAGTATTTGGAAGAGGCCTACCCGCAGACCACGCGACTCTTACCGGTAAGTGCGGCTGGGCGGGCGACGGTACGAGCCATGGCCTTGGACATCGCCTGCGATGTGCATCCATTAAGTAATTTGCGGGTGTTGCGCTATTTGTCTCGCCAATTATCAGTTGCCGAGCCCGAGCGTAAAGCCTGGAGCCGACACTGGGTGGAAAAAGGGTTGGCCGCTTTAGAAAAACTGACGACACAGCACAGCACAGGTGGGCGCTATTGCTTTGAAGACGAACTCAGCATCGCTGATGTGTGCTTAATTCCACAATTAGCGAATGCGCGTCGGTACGAGTGCGACTTATCGCAGTTTCCCACGCTGATGGCCATTGAGGCGCATTGTCTTGCTCTGGATGCTTTTCAGAAAGCAGCGCCAGCCGCTCAGCCTGATGCCAACTAATTTACTCTCATCTTTTTATTCATAGGATACAAAGCTTAACTATGCGTATTGGCTTTTGTGGTTTGGGCTTGATGGGTTCGCGCATGGCGCGTCGTTTAGTAGACCGTGGGCACACTGTTGTGGTGTGGAATCGTAGCCCTGAAAAAGCAGAGCCCTTACAGCAGTTGGGGGCGGAAGTTGCTAACAGCCCAGCTGATGTGGCTGCCCAGTGTGAAATCGTATTTTCGTGTGTATACGATGCGCAGGCGGTTCACGATTTGGTGTTCGGTGAAAATGGTTTAGCCAGCGCCAAAGGGGCGATGGAGCTGTTTGTGGACCACGCTACCATTCCTCCTGCCATTACACGCGAATACGCAGAGCGTCTGAAAACAGAGACCGGAGCAAGCTGGGTAGACGCACCCGTTTCAGGTGGCACGGGCGGTGCCGAGAACGGCACCTTAGCCATCATGGCGGGTGGTACGGCTGCTGATCTATCACGTATTCAACCTTATCTTATGTCGTATGCACAGCGGGTCACCCATATGGGTCCCAACGGTGCAGGGCAAACGACCAAACTGTGTAATCAAACTATTGTGACTGCTACCATTGCGGTCATCGCCGAAGCCATGCGACTGGCTGAAGACGGTGGTGTAGAAGCTAGCCTTTTAAATGAGGCCTTAGCTGGGGGCTGGGCTGATTCAGTACTGTTGCAGTTATTTGTGCCAAAGATGAGCGTGGCCGATGTGCCCGTAAGCGCTACGGTAGCAACCATGCTTAAAGATCTGGATGCCGTGGTCGGCTTGGCCCAATCCACTGCGACGGCGATGCCTGTAACGCATGCTGCCCAACAACTCTATCGTTTGGCGACAAAGCAGGGCTTAGGCCAACGTGATGTGTCACGCATTGTGAAGGCCTTGTCCTAATACCCAAGATTTACCTATTACCCTATCTTTCAACGGTCGCTGCTTAACCATGAATACGAATCAGCAGTGTCCATCTTAAGGTCATCTATGAATAAAAAAACAATAGCGCTGAGTGCGGTAGCAGTCATCGGCGTAGCGTACGTAGCAGCAACAGCGTATGTAGGTAGTCAAACTGAAAAAGTGGTGCGCGAACAAGTCGCCAAGGCTAATAGCCAGTTGTACGAGCACTTACACGCCGAGCATTCTACTGATTATGCACGGTTGAACATTCTAAGCTTCGATCGAGATGTGTTTAAGTCGGAGGCGATTTATCAGCTTGAGCTACGTATTGCCAATGAGCGTTTTGACCTTCAGTTTGAAGATACTTACTACCACGGTCCTTTACCTTTAGCTGGGTTGGTTGCAGGAAAGTGGACGCCGGCATTAAGCTTTGCGCGTAGCGAATTACTGTCCACCAGCGATACGCAAGCGTGGTTTGAGGCAGCTAAAGGTCAGAAGCCGCTTGTGGCAGAGACGGTCTACCATTTTGGAGGATCCATAGACAGCGATGTGACGCTGGCATCTTTAGCGCTTCCAATTGAAGATTACCTCATCGAGATGGCTGAGGCGAATCTTAACTTCCGTACGGATGGGAACTTAAGAAACAGTTCAGGGGCAGGTTTCATCCCGGTAGTGCAGTTCAAGTCGAGCGAAGGGAGCGATACAGTCAGCTTTCATAACATCAGCTTCGATGGTCACAGCGAAGAAGATGATGCGGGCAAGATTTATAACGAATACAGCACTGCCATTGATAGTGTTTTAATTGATTCCTCGGTGGGCGCACAGGTGTCGCTGCACAGTATTGACGTCAGCGGGGAAGGGCGCCAAGTGGGTGACTTGGTAGAGGGCGGTGTTAGCTATCGTATCGCTGATGCACAAATGAACCAGCAAAGCTTTGGTAGTTTTGAGCTGGGCACCTATGTGAAAAATATCGACTACGCCGTCCTCAAAGAGATAAGTGCTTTGTCAGAA
>DATGRU010000019.1:0-9617 GCA_035303295.1 Paenalcaligenes sp. | reverse complement strand
CCGCCCCAAGCCCACATTGGCATTTAGCGAGCGCTTTACACCCGAACCCAGCGAACTCTGGCCGTAACGGGTGAGATCAGCAAAATCACCCTGATAACGCTCACTGCTGAGCCCTACGTTAACGGAAGGCAAAATGTCTGTGTCGTAACGCATTTGATAACGCCAACCACTGCCGTATTCGTGCGTAGCACGGGCAATGCTACTGGTCCAAGCGCCCCAGTCTTCAGTCTCATAACGCGCCCCGACGCCACTTAATTGCAGTGCTGGTGCTGACTCAACCAGCCCCTCAAGTTGTAGCTTGGGAGTTAGCCCCACATCGACCGATAAGGCACTAACGGTAGGACCAAACTTTAGATCGCCTTCGGGCACACTACTGCTGTAATCCAGTGCGCCAAGGGATAAACGGTAACGCCACGGCATGTCATCATCGGTGGTGAAACGTTGGGATAGCTGCATTCCTCCCAAGCGAGGCGAATTGATCCAATCTGGCACTCCTAAATCGGTGTTGCCAATTAATAAGTCGGTATCACTCATCCCTTGATAACGCCATGCGCTACTACCTAAAGACCAGCCATTTAGCACACTACTGGCCATGCCTACATCAATACCTGATTGCGGGTTGAACGAGGCTACATCTTTGTGATTCACGCTAAAGTCACGCACGGTACGATAGCCTGCCAACAAACTGGTACGTGGGGTATTTTGTTCTGCGCTTAATTCCCGATCGAACTCATGCTTGTATAACAACTCAGAAAAAATCGTTTGTGCTGGCGCTAAGGCTTTGGTTTTTATGGGCTCGGGTACCTCAACCCCATAGCTTCGTGCCGGGGCTAAGCGCTCTATGCCTTCGGCACTAACAGTAAACAGCGTAGGCAACAACAGACCAAGGGCTAAACCCACTACCTGCTTGGTCAAATGCTTACGGATACACATTAGCAAAACCCCTGCAACCACCGACTATTGTTTATTGGCTACGTGTATCAAACATGGCTTCGCCCGCTGCATCCAGCGACCGTTTAATCGCGGAGTACTTTTCCAACAGGGCCGATTTATAAACCACCCCAATTAATCGAGGCGCTTCGTCGGCACTGAGTACGGGAAGGCGCTCGCCCTGAAAATTAACAAAATACTGTTGTGCCTCATCCAGACTCATGGAGGCATCCAATGTTTTCACGAAATCGAGCCGAATGACTTCACCTACCAACTGTTCTTGGGCATCCGCATGGTGCAGCAGCAGCCGAGTCAGGTCTTGCTGAGCAATCACCCCTTGATACACATTCTCTTCATCTACAACATACAAGTATTTGACCGGATATTCCAAAAACATTTGTAACGCTTCACTGACTTTAGCCGTTGTGGGTATTACCGTATCAGCGGGGCGAATCAGCTGATTAATGCGCATATTACGCAAGGTATGACGCAACCTTTCGTCGCGCTCGCGCACCAAAATCACGTCGTACATCGACACCTCAGCCAGCATACGCGTGACAAAATATGCCACCACGCTGGCAACAATCAGCGGCAACACCAGTTGATAACTTAGGGTCATTTCAAAGATCATGAGGATAGCCATGAACGGCGCACTGGTGGCCGCCCCCAGAAACGCACCCATGCCCACCAAGGTAAAGAGATAGGCTTCAATTCCTAAGTCGGGGAGCACCACCAGTAGCAACTTGCCGTACAAGGTACCAAAGGCAGCGCCTACAAACATGGCTGGCGTAAAGACCCCACCAATAGCCCCTGAGCCCACCGTAATCGCCGTGGCCAACACCTTGGCAAACAGAATAGAAACAATGGCATGGGCAGCCCACGAATCGTGCAGCAATGAATACACCGCGTTATAACCATTGCCCGCCACATCGGGCACCATAATGAGCAAAATGCCCAATATAAAACCACCCAATGCCAAACGCAGCCACAGCGGAATCCCCGCGCGCGCAAACTGCTCTTTGGACAAGCTCATTAATTTTAAGAAACCGGGGGCTGCAATACCGATGATGCCACCCAGTAGGACGAATGCCCAAATTTCCGGACCGGCAATGCGTTGCACATCGACCATCTCGTACACCGCATGGTAATCACCCATCATGCGCATGGTGATGTTGGCAAAAACAGCGGCAATCAGTAATGGACCCAGACTATGAATACTTAAGGAGCCCAGTACAATTTCTGCCATAAAGATGGCGCCTGCCAATGGCGTACCGTAAGCTGCCGCAACCCCCGCTGCCCCGCCGCAGGCTACCAACACGCGTAAATGCGCGGTGCCGATATAAATAAAACGCCCTACCAACGATGCCGCCAGCGATGATAAGTGCACCATTGGCCCTTCTCGACCAATCGAACCACCGGATGCTACGGTAAATAAGGATGATAAAGAACGCAGTACCCCTTGCCGAAATGACATGCGGCCATCACCAATGGCAACTGCTTCCATGTAGTCGGAAGCCGCTTCAGCTTTTTTTCGACTGGCCAACCACAGCAATAAGCCAGCTATAAGCCCCCCTACGGTGGGAAACAATAGACGGCTGTACCACGGCAGAGATCGAGTAACTTCAGATATTTCGCCCGAGTGGCCTACAGCAATACGCTGGATTAGATAGATGCCTTCGTGAAATAAAACCACGACCGCCGCACCCAGCACACCCATCAACGCCGCCCAGCAGAGCATGGCTGGCGTATCCGACAGCCACTCTACCCTTTTAGTCGTCGACGGAAGGACCGGATTGAGCGTTTTAACATGGCATATCATCACCTTTTGTAGTCTGGCGGCAAAGGCGGTCTGGATAAACCAAACATGCCCCAATATACCCGTATATTGAAAATAACCAGTATGGGGATGGCGACCATGGCAGCGGTCAAAATAATGCGCAGCACATTCACCGAGGCAGCGGCATCCCAAATGGTGATCTCGTCGAGTACTAAGAATGGGAAAAAGCTAAAAGCCAGGCCTGACAGCACCGCTAAAAACACCACCAAGGTGAGTAAAAAGGGAATGGCGGTGGTGCGATAGCTGCTGTTGATCATACGCTGCAAGCACATTTCAATGGACACAAAACACAGCAACAGCACGCCCCACAATAGCAGCACTGCAACACGGTTAATGCCCTCGCTCCATTTCAGCAATACCCCCGCATTAGCCAGTGCGAGTACCACTGAGGCGCCAATTGCACCGGCTGCAAACCAACGTACGGCTCGGCTGCCCCACCGTACGGCACGAGCGCGTAATTCACCGGCCTCGCGCATAATCAACCAGCTTGCACCGAGCAGCACATACGCTGCTACAGCACAAAAGCCCATGAATACGCCAAACCAGAAATAGCCGGGGCCCTGTCCAAAACTCACCACCACTTTAGCCAGTAGCAAACCATGCACAAAGGCCGTTACCAAGGAACCCAGCCCAAAAGCCACCTGCCATTTGCCTTGTAATTCAGAAGGTGCCCGCAACCGCATCTCAAAACTGACGGAGCGCAACATTACCCCTAATGCTAAGCCACACAGCGGCAGATACAGGCTACCCATCACCGGCCCCCACGCTTTGGGGAAAGCCGTAACGAACAAGCCCATACCTAAGAACAGCCAGTACTCATTCGCATCGCGCCATGGACTCAGCAGGGCCAACATACGCGGGCGTAACGACTCGGGTGCGATCAGGGATAAACAGCCCACACCAATATCGAAGCCATCCAGCACCGTTCCCGCCACAATGACGACGAAGAAACAGCCTAGAAACAGCAAAGGCATCCAGAACGCTGGCTCGTGCACACCGAGGCCCACCGCATTCGCTAATGCTTCAATCATGCGCGCCCCCTTCTACGTGCAACCGGTACCACCCCATGGCGGGTGATGTAGCGTATGAGTAAAAAGAAACCGGCTAAGCAGAACGTATACACCACGACATAAGCCAACAGCCCTGCCAACACGTGATTAAAGGCATTATTGGCAAAGACCTCGCTAATGGTTGTGGTGCCGTACACCACATAGGGCAAGGCCCCAAAAAGCTGGTAGGCTAGGCCGGCGATCAGCAACAACCAGCCACCGCACGCTTGCCAACTTAGGTAACGTCGCCAACCCAGTGGTAAGGCAGCCGCATCATAGTGTTGCGACGACGACTTCCATAAACTGTAAATCGCACTACCCAGCAATACCAATCCAAGCAAAGCGGCTAAACGGAAGGCATAAAAGACCAATGCTACGGGTGGCAACATGCCGGCAGACTGATCTAAACCAATCAATTGGCCTTCGGCGTCGCGAGATAACCACACTTCTCCGCCCGTCCAGCCCAAGGCAAAGAGATTTTTTAGCTCGGTACCGAACGGAATCGCAAACCATAAAAACCGCGGTGCCTCGTTGGAAATCCAGTATCCCGCTGTTGCGGCTGCTTTATAGGGCTGATGTTCTGCCACCATCAAACCGTTGCCTACCACGGCAACAGCTAAGCCCACCACAGCAAGAATCATGACCCACAGCCCCAAGCGGAACACGCGACGTTCGGATTCATCGCAGGGGCGCCCCAAGGCTTTAGCGGCAGTTACACCCACCACAAAACACGAGGCAGCCATCAAGCTAGCGCATACGAATTGCGCAAAGTACCAAGCAAATGCAGGATTCAACAACACCTGCTCCCATTGCTCAACCTCGTATAGGCCTTCATTAAGCGTAGCGCCAGTAGGCACGTGCATCCACGACACTAAGGCGACGAAACACGCTGCGGTGAAGGTATTACCCACTGCCACCAAGAACACGGCTAGGCTATGTAGCCACGCTGGCATACTGCGGTAACCAAATAGCATTGCGCCCAAAAAGCAGGACTTAAAGACAAAGGCGCTTAGCATACCGACCGTGAAAATCGGCCCCGACACTTCGCCAATTTTTACGATAAGATTTGGCCATATACTACCGAGCTGAATTAATACGGGCAGACTGGACGCAAAGCTTAAAATAAAAGCCAGCGCAAATACCCGCACCCAAAAGCGGTAGGCCGAGACCCATACCGAATGCGGCCCGGACATTGCTCGGATACGATAGAACAGCAACAGCCAAGACAAGCCTAGTTCCATGGCAAAAAACACCAACATGAAACTTAAGCTGCCAAAAAACTGTAGCTGTGAAAACCAAAGGGCAGAATACGTCATAATGACCGCTAGTTTAGAGCTTGTTTGTTATTTCTGCTTATAAAATCAGAACATGGCAAAATTAGCTATTCGCACTATTTATTTTATTTCTGATATTACGTATGACCACTGATTCCTCAACGGCTCCTGTTTCGAATTTTATACGCACCATTATCGACCAAGATCTTAAGGCTCAACGTCATGCGTCTAAACGATGGGCGGGCAAACCTGGCCCTGCTGCCATCCAAAACACCGGTGAGTTCGATACAGCACACGTCAGAACCCGTTTTCCGCCAGAACCCAACGGCTACCTACACATCGGCCATGCCAAAAGCATTTGCTTGAACTTTGGTTTAGCGCGTGACTACAACGGCGCCTGTCACCTACGTTTTGATGACACCAACCCTGAAAAAGAAGAACAGGAATACGTCGACGCCATCATCGATATGGTGCAGTGGCTCGGCTTTGATTGGCAATACAAAAACGAAGACAACCTGTACTTCGCAAGCGACTACTTCGGTTTCATGTACGAATTTGCACAGGCTTTAATTAAAGCCGGTCTCGCATACGTAGATGAACAAAGTGCCGACCAAATTCGTGAAACCCGTGGCACGCTAACCAGCCCAGGCAGCAACTCACCGTGGCGCGATCGCCCGGCGGAAGAGTCGTTGCGTCTACTTGAAGAAATGCGCCAAGGTGTACACCCCGACGGCAGCATGGCGTTGCGCGCTAAAGTTGATATGGCCTCGCCAAACATCAATATGCGCGATCCGGTGTTGTATCGCATCCGTCATGCTCACCATCATCGTACCGGTGACGACTGGTGCATCTACCCCATGTACAGCTGGGCGCACCCCGTTGAAGATGCGCTAGAAGGTATCACCCACAGTATTTGTACGCTGGAATTCGAAGACCAACGCCCGTATTACAACTGGATTCTAGAAAACCTACGCGATCTAGGCTGCTTTAACGAGCCCCTACCGCAACAATACGAGTTTGCACGCCTCTACCTTAGTTACGTGGTCACCAGTAAGCGTAAATTACGTCAGCTGGTTGTGGACAAACACGTAGAGGGTTGGGACGACCCGCGTTTACCCACCTTGGCTGGCCTGCGCCGCCGTGGCTATACGCCCGAGGCCATCCGTTTATTCTGCGACCGTATTGGTGTATCCAAAGCCGACTCACGCATTGATTACAGCGTACTCGAACAAGCGCTGCGCGATGACCTCGACCCCAAGGCACCTCGCAGTGTTGCCGTGCTAGACCCGATCAAACTCATTATTACGAATTACCCTGAAGGCCAAAGCGAACTGTGCTCTGCACCCATTAACCCACACAACCCAGACGCCGGACGCCGTGAGTTTCCCTTTACGCGCGAGCTGTGGATTGAACGCGATGATTTCCGTGAAAATCCGGAAAAGCGCTACTTCCGTCTCTTCCCCGACAACATGGTTCGCCTCAAATACGGCTATGTAGTGAAGTGCACGGGTTTTGTGAAGGATGCCGACGGCAACGTAACCGAAGTGCATGCCGAGTACTTACCTGACACCAAAAGTGGCACCCCGGGAGCTGACTCCGTAAAGGTAAAAGGCAACATCACTTGGGTCAGTGCAGCCCACGCGGTAGAAGCTGAAGTACGCTTATACGATCGCCTGTTTACCGATCCGCATCCCGATGTAGGCGATAAAGACTTTCTTAGTCTGATCAACCCGAACTCGTTAACGGTGGTGAAGGCTTGGGTTGAACCGGGGCTGGTGGCAGAACCCGGTGCTTACTGGCAGTTCGAGCGACTGGGTTATTTTGTGGCGGATCGCATCGACTCCACCCCTGAAAAACCCGTACTGAACCGCAGTACGACCCTTCGTGACACTTGGATCTAATCACTGCTGGGGCGGCGTACCGCCCCACTCTTTACGATACACCCTATTATTGTGAACGAATCTAGCCCACGCAAAGGCCCTCAAGCCTTAGATTTCAAAAGCGCAACACTCTATACCGTACGTCTGGTGTTGCACAGCAACCAAACCGACGAACTATTGGCTGCCCTAGCCCAGCGCATGCATGATGCCGGTTCTTTTTTCGAGAATGAACCCGTTGTTATCGACGCCAGCCAAGTAGAAGGTTCAATCGACTGGCAAGCCCTGCTTGACGCCCTGAACACACATAAATTGAATGCGGTAGGTGTTGTCGCATCGGGCGAATTACTGAGCAGTGCCGAGGCTGCTGGCCTGCTTGAAGTGGACATTTCCAATGCCCCATCCAGACCTACCAGCCCTACCGTGCCCGAGGCCGAGGTACCCACGTTGGCCAGCACCGCCGAGGAAAAGCAAGCACCCGAACCCGCTGTGCAACCTGAAATCATCACCACCGTAGCACCTGCTGCGATGGTCGTGAACCGCCAGCTACGTTCCGGCCAACGCATTTATGCACGTGATACCGACTTGGTAATTATTGGCGTCGTAGGTCAAGGGGCCGAAGTCATTGCTGATGGCAATATCCACGTGTACGGCCCGTTACGCGGTAAAGCCATGGCCGGCGCCCGAGGTGACACCACGGCCCGTATTTTTACGACCGAGCTTGATCCCGAACTCATCGCCATCGCGGGTGTATATCGCGTGATCGAAGAAGAGCTAGAGCCCAGCTTGCATAAAAAAGCGACAGTTATTCAGCTAGAAGATGACAATCTGAATATTCGAGCGCTTTCTTAACGTTTTTTAACAAGCATTATTTAGTAGCTAGGTACACTGCTGTGTGCACCAAAAAGCGCAATAGCGCTGGTTTTGGTACAGTAACACTCGATATGTTCGATAAAATAATCGGCTATACGCAATGACTTTTACCGTAGCATTCACGTACCATAAGCAAATTAAGACGTATAAACCGACCGATAAAACTTAAGGAATACATTTGTCATGACGCGAATTGTAGTGGTGACATCAGGCAAAGGGGGCGTGGGTAAAACCACAACCAGTGCTAGCTTTGCTGCTGGGCTTGCGATGCGCGGCCATAAAACTGCCGTAATTGACTTCGACGTGGGCCTGCGCAACCTAGATTTAATCATGGGCTGCGAGCGTCGCGTCGTCTACGACTTTGTTAACGTCATTCAAGGTGATGCCACCTTAAATCAGGCATTAATTAAAGATAAACAACTGGAAAACTTGTTTATCTTGCCTGCCTCCCAAACGCGTGACAAAGATGCGCTTACCCGCGACGAAGTGGGTAAAGTGCTAGAAGAACTCAAAACCATGGGCTTTGAGTACATTGTGTGCGATTCGCCTGCTGGTATTGAAACAGGCGCCTTGATGGCCTCTTATTTTGCTGACGATGCGCTGGTGGTTACCAACCCTGAGGTTTCATCCGTACGTGACTCCGACCGTATCCTAGGCATTCTATCGGCTAAATCCCAGCGTGCCGAGAAACAGCAAGAACCAATCAAAGAATACTTGCTGCTTACCCGCTACAGCCCTAAACGTGTGGCAGAAGGCGAGATGCTTTCGCTGCAAGACGTAGAAGACATTTTGCGCATTAAGTTAATTGGCGTAATTCCTGAGTCCGACGTCGTACTACAAGCTTCAAACCAAGGCTTACCTGCCATTCACATCCGAGACTCCGATGTCTCGGCCGCCTACCAAGACGTGGTTGATCGTTACTTGGGTGAAGAAAAACCCTTACGCTTCGTTGATTACACCAAACCAGGTCTATTCAAGCGCATTTTCGGAGGAAAGTGATATGTCTTTCCTATCATTCCTACTGGGAAACAAAAAGACATCTGCAACGGTTGCCAAAGATCGCTTGCAGCTCATTCTAATTAACGAACGTGGCCACGGGGGGGTTACCCCCGATTACCTGCCACGTTTACAAAAAGAGCTGATCGAGGTTATTTCACGTTATGTGGCCATTAGCCCAGACGATATCCGTGTCAATCTTGAGCGACAGGATGCCCTCGAAGTACTTGAAGTAAAAATTGAAATGCCTCAACCCGATAGCGAGAACACCAAATAAAAATGCCTTGCTGCATTTTTTAAAAGCGCGAATCGTAAAAAAAGCCTCTGAAAAGAGGCTTTTTTATTTGTCTTGAACTACAGCCTTGTAAGCGTAGCAAGCTCAGATTCGACGATCGCTACAAGGATTAGCGATTTTTACCGACCTGATCACCAATTACGCCACCGATCGCTGCGCCACCAACGGTACCGAGTACGCCACCGCCTGTTACCACCGCACCGGCCACGCCCCCTAAACCAGCACCCGTAACGGTACTTTTTTGGCGATGGGACATGCTATCCCACGAGGAACACCCAGCCATGGCAAGCACTAATGCACCGGTAACGCCCAGTTTGGCAATACTTTTCGTTTTCATAAATCGCTCCTTAATGACGCAAAGAATATCTATAGCTTAACGGAGTCGGTCGTCGTCTGTGCAGAACGACATCTTCCAGTGTGTGAGCCAACGCAACATTTGTAAATTTACGGCTCTTTAATTAAGGGCAAAATTTGTTTGAAACTGGG
>DATGRU010000018.1:0-7674 GCA_035303295.1 Paenalcaligenes sp. | reverse complement strand
CCGTATTCGAACGCCAGTACGGCTTCCTCGGAAAGTACCGAGTCGATGACCAAGAAAGGAGCCTGTTTCTCGGAGATGTTTTGCAATGGGATGTAGCTACCGTCGTCCCAACGCTCACGATTTTGATCGTGTAACACAGCGTGACGGTGGCTAAATGTACCGCGGCCAGAATCTTGACCCGTAATACGTACGGCGTATCCATTCTCGACCAACGAAGCAAAAGCTAAGTGTTCGCCCATACCCCAGTCAACGTTCATCTCGCCTTTATACATGGCGCGACGATCGTTAAGCATACGTTTTAATAAAGGATGAACAGTAAAGCCTTCGGGAATGGTGGTAATACGCTCGCCCAAACGTTGCAAGGTGCTAAGCGGTAACGCGGTATCCGCATGATCCGTCCACTTAGCTGACAAGAATGGGGTCCAGTCGGTTGCATATTTATTCTTGTAGTCCGTCAGTACAGGCTCAACTGTGCGGCGACCATCTTCCATCAATTGGCGATAGCTTTTTACCATCTCTTCAGGCTCATCTTCGCCAAGTACACCCTGAGTAACCAGTTTGTCAGCGTACAATTTACGAGTCCCCGGGTGTTTAGCTATGGTTTTATACATCAAGGGCTGAGTCAGCGATGGTGTATCTTGTTCGTTGTGTCCTAATTTACGGAAACACACAATATCGATCACCACGTCATGACGGAATTTTTGTCGGTAATCTAAGGCCAAGCGGGTAACAAAAACCACGGCTTCGGGATCGTCACCATTCACATGGAATACCGGTGCCTCGATCATCTTAACCACGTCCGTGCAATACAACGTAGAACGTGTATCGCGGGGGTCTGAGGTGGTAAAACCAATTTGGTTGTTAATAACAATATGCAGCGTACCACCGGTACCGTAACCACGGGTTTGCGCTAAGTTCAGCGTTTCCATGACCACACCTTGACCTGCAAAAGCGGCGTCACCGTGTACCAACACAGGTAATACTTGCTCGCCGTTTGCATCACCACGACGGTCTTGACGTGCACGCACACTACCCTCTACCACGGGATTCACAATCTCTAAGTGGGAGGGGTTAAAGGCCAGCGATAAATGCACCGGGCCACCACGGGTGGACAAGTCGCTAGAGAAGCCATTGTGGTACTTAACGTCACCGTCGGATAAGCCTTCAGCACGGTAGCCTTCGAACTCGGCAAACAAATCGGCGGGCATTTTGCCCATGATGTTAACCAACATATTCAAGCGACCGCGGTGAGCCATACCCACCACAATTTCTTGTACGCCGTTATCGCCCGCATGGTTAACCACTTCATCCATACACGCGATGAAACTTTCTCCCCCTTCAAGGGAGAAACGTTTTTGACCTACGTATTTGGTGTGCAAGAAGCGCTCTAGGCCCTCTGCTTCAGTTAACTGCTGTAGAATATTGCGTTTTTCGTCGGCGTTGAATTCAAAACGGCCATATTCGGACTCTAGACGTTCTTGAATCCAACGCTTAGCCACAGGGTCAGAGATATGCATGAACTCTGCCCCGATGTTTTGACAATAGGTGTCTTGCAATGCCTTGAGCAAATCGCGCAAGGTCATTGTGTCGTTCTTCGTAAAATAGGTGTTCGTCGCCGAGTAAACTTGATCCAGATCGGCTTCAGTTAAGCCGTAAAAAGCCGGATCTAATTCGGCATAGTTGGGGCGCTCGGCTCGTTTTAACGGGTCTAATGATGCTAGACGTACGCCAAGTGATCGATATGCAGCCACCAACGACTGCACAGACACTTGCTTCGACGCCAACGCTAGATCAACAGCCGGAACGCGAGCAATTAACGCATTAGCTTTAGCACGCTGCGCAAACGATTCAATAATCGGCGCATGAGCTTGATCTCGGGTGCTTTCGCGACCATCGGTAGCAGGCAAATGCTGCAATTGGTCGAAGTAGGTGCGCCATTCTTCGGGCACCGCGGTAGGGTTCGTTAGATAGATCTCGTAAAGATCTTCTACGTAGGCAGCATTACTGCCAAACAAATAAGATGTAGATAGCAGTTCAGTTTGCGATAAGGACATTATGCGCTTCACCTATTCGAGTGTTTCACTCGCCATGAGATGCAGGAAAACCTTCCGCGACACGGCCACGCCGGTTAGCGGATAGCAGAGCAGAAGGCAACGTTTGACGCCTTTTACAAGCCGTATACATTTCAGTATACCCTTCGATACTAAAACGCGCATACTCCACAACACAAAAGCGGAATACCCTAACGCTTTGTTGGCAATTCCTGACACATTCAATCAGCCATCCAGCTGACTGTATTGCGAAGAAACAGCTTCAGTTGCTTTAAGCCTGAAAAATAGCTTGATTGCGGCCTAACGCCGGTTTACCCACGCTTCTCAGCGTGCGCACGCATTGTTGCGTTGCAGCATGCATTAGTCAGGGTATTTACGCTATAACCAATGGATGCGCCAGTTTCGCCTCGAAGTAACGCACAATTTTTAAACACAGAAGTAAATCAAATCACAACAGGAGCACACCTACGATGGACGCCAAAGCCGATCTGGCAAAATTAGCGCTCGACTACCACGCTTATCCCACTCCCGGGAAAATCTCTGTAGTTCCTACTAAAACTCTCGCTAACCAAGACGACCTCTCGCTAGCCTACTCACCCGGCGTGGCTTCGGCTTGCATGGCGATTCATGCTGAAGGCGAAGAAGCCGCTGCTAAGTACACATCACGTGCAAACTTAGTGGGTGTGATCAGTAACGGTACCGCCGTACTAGGCTTGGGTAATATTGGCCCACTGGCTTCCAAACCCGTTATGGAAGGTAAAGGTTGCCTGTTCAAAAAATTCGCTGGCATTGATGTTTTTGATATTGAATTAGACGAAACCGACCCTCAAAAACTGGTCGACATCATCGCCGCCATGGAACCCACACTAGGTGGTATTAACCTAGAAGATATTAAAGCCCCCGAGTGCTTTTATATCGAACAAGAGTTGCGTAAGCGCATGAAGATTCCGGTCTTCCATGACGACCAACACGGAACCGCTATTATTTCAGCTGCCGCGATTATGAACGGCCTGAAAGTAGTGGGCAAAGACATTAGCGAAGTACGCTTAGTGTGTTCAGGTGCTGGCGCCGCTGCCATTGCTTGCTTGAACTTGCTGGTTAGCATGGGCATGCCTCGCGAACACATTTTTGTGTCGGACTCTCGCGGTATTATCTGGAAAGGCCGTGAAGACAACATGGAGCCCAACAAAGCGCTCTATGCACAAGAAACCGAATTCCGTACGCTGGCTGATGCCATCGCCAATGCGGATATTTTCTTAGGTTGCTCTGCACCCGGTGTGCTGACCCCCGAGATGTTAAAAACCATGGCTGATAAGCCATTAATTTTGGCCTTGGCTAACCCCGAGCCCGAGATTCGTCCAGAAGTTGCTAAAGCCACTCGCCCTGACTGTGTTATTGCTACCGGCCGCTCCGACTACCCTAACCAAGTTAACAACGTACTGTGCTTCCCCTTCATTTTCCGTGGTGCGCTCGATTGCGGTGCCACCATCATTAATGAAGAAATGAAGTTAGCGTGTGTGAAAGCCATTGCCGAACTGGCACAGGCCGAGCAGTACGACGATGTGAGCAGCAAAGCCGATGAAGCCGAGCTTAGCTTTGGCCCCGACTACATCATTCCACGTCCTTTCGACCCACGCCTGATCGTAAAGATCGCACCTGCTGTGGCACAAGCTGCCATGGACTCCGGTGTGGCATCCCGTCCCATCGAAGACATGGAAGCCTACCGCCAGAAATTGATCGCCATGACGCATCATTCTGGCCCGTTAATGCGCCCACTTTACGTACAAGCTAAAGCTGACCCCAAACGCGTTATTTACGCAGATGGTGAAGACGAGCGTGTACTGCGTGCGGTACAAACCGCCATCGACGAAAAACTGGCTAAACCCATTCTGATTGGTCGCCCTTCCGTTATCGACATGCGCATCAAGCGTTACGCCCTGCGTATGACACCCGGTGTTGATGTAGAAATAGTTGACCCCGAAAACGACGACCGTTTCAACCAAACCTGGAGCGACTACTACAAGCTGCGTGCTCGTTTCGGTATAACACCGGAAATTGCCAAAGCCATGATTCGCAAACATAACACACTCATTGGTGTCATGCTGCTGCAAAGCGGTGATGCCGATGCCATGTTGTGCGGCGTAGCCAGCAACTTTGACAATCAGTTGAAGCACATTGAAGAGGTTATTGGTTTACGCGAGGAAGCCACCACGTTTGCCGCCATGAACGTGCTAATGCTGCCAAGCCAAACGCTGTTTGTGTGTGACACGCACGTGAACGAAGACCCGACTGCGGAACAAATCGCTAACATGGCGATGCTGGCTGCCAAAGAGGTACGCAACTTTGGTGTAGAGCCACGCGTTGCTCTGTTGTCGCACTCGAACTTCGGCAGCCGCTCCACAGCGTCATCACGCAAAATGGCGAAAGCTCGCGAGCTACTTGCTGAACTTGCACCCGAGTTAGAAGTAGACGGTGAAATGCACGCTGACTCGGCTTTATCTGATCAGATTCGGTTCAAATCGTTCCCTGACACCACCTTGCGCTCGTCCGCTAACCTACTGATCACCCCCAACTTAGACGCAGGTAATATTACCTACAACATGTTGAAGATGACCGGTAGTAACGGTGTCGCCATGGGCCCGATTCTACTGGGTGCTGCACGACCCGTACATGTGTTAACCACAAGCGCTACAGTACGTCGCATTGTGAATATGACCGCTTTAGCCGTATTGGATGCGCAAGCGGAAGCTGCACAAAAAGCCTAATACTAGTTAATTAATAACTTAAGTATTTAGCAAATAAAAAACCGGGCTTCAATAATGAAGCCCGGTTTTTTTATGGTATTTGACGTTGCGCTTTCACGAGCAAACGCCTTTCGCTTAAGCATGTCGGCTTAAGCCGATTAACCCATATGACGCTCGGCGTAACCGGTGTACAACTGACGTGGACGACCAATCTTGAACTCAGGATCAGACATCATCTCATCCCACTGCGAAATCCAACCAACGGTACGTGCCAGTGCAAAAATAGCAGTGAACAATTCAGTTGGAATACCGATAGCACGCTGAACAATACCAGAGTAGAAGTCAACGTTCGGGTACAACTTACGCTCTACGAAGTAAGGATCTTCCAGTGCAATACGTTCGAGTTCCATCGCCAACTTGAACAAGGGGTCATTTTCCAGACCCAATGCGACCAAGACTTCTTTACATGTCTCTTGCATGAGCTTAGCGCGTGGGTCGTAGTTCTTGTAGACACGGTGACCAAAGCCCATCAGGCGTACGCCCGAGCTTTTATCTTTTACCTTCTCCATGAACTCGCCAACCTTCTCTACACCACCGTTAGCTTGTAGCTGTTCAAGCATGTTCAAGCACGCTTCGTTAGCGCCACCGTGAGCAGGACCCCACAAGCAAGCCACACCGGCTGCAATCGCTGCGTAAGGGTTGGTACCAGAGGAGCCGCACAAGCGCACTGTAGAAGTGGATGCGTTTTGCTCGTGATCGGCATGCAAAATGAAGATACGGTCTAGCGCACGCTCAACCACTTCATTCACCTTGTAGTCTTCGCAAGGTGTACCAAACATCATGCGTAAGAAATTACCGGTGTAACTTAAATCGTTACGTGGGTACATCAAAGGCTGACCAACCGAGTGCTTGTATGCCATAGCAACCAAGGTTGGCATTTTAGCAATCAAGCGGATGGCCGAAATACGACGATCTTCTGGCTTCGAAACATTAGTGGAATCGTGATAGAAGGCCGACATACCTCCTACCAAACCCGTAAGAATAGCCATTGGATGGGCGTCTGCACGGAAACCACGCAAGAAGTACTGCATTTGCTCTTGCACCATGGTGTGCTGAGTAATGAGCTTCTCGAATTCAGCTTTTTGCTCTGCATTGGGTAGCTCGCCATTCATAATCAAATAGCTAACTTCCATGAAGTTGCAGTTTTGCGCGAGCTCATCAATGGGGTAGCCACGATACAGCAATTGCCCTTTATCGCCATCGATGTAGGTAATGCCCGACTCGCACGATGCAGTCGCCATAAACCCGGGGTCGTAAGTAAACATGTTGGTCTGACCATACAACTTACGGATATCAATAACATCGGGGCCTACAGTACCTTTATATACTGGAAACTCTACCGAAGGACTCCCATCAGAAAACGCGAGTGTGGCTTTCTTATCTGATAATTCCATCACAAATCTTCCTAAAAAATTACAGTGCTCGCATAAGAGCGACCAGACGCCGAATGTCAGGCGTATCGTACCTACCCTGTGGCTCTGTTCGGGCAAGCAGTACGTCGAGTAATTCCGTATCGTCCATTTCAAACAGGCAAGTTAAGGCGGAAACGTCTACATCAGTTAAACCGGCCTCGTACTTATCCAAAAAACGGGTAATCATGAGATCGTTTTCGAGCAACCCTCGGCGAGCTCTCCAACGTAATCGTGCACGTTCTAACTGAGTTAACGTTCTCATTTACTTTGCCTACTTAAACGCTGCGGCGAACCAACATTTCTTTGATCTTGCCAATAGCGTGGGATGGGTTTAACCCTTTGGGACACACATCTGTACAGTTCATGATGGTGTGACAGCGGAACAAGCGGTAAGGATCTTCAAGGTTATCCAAACGCTCGCCCGTTGCTTCATCGCGTGAGTCGGCAATAAAGCGATAAGCTTGTAACAGCCCTGCCGGCCCCACAAACTTGTCGGGGTTCCACCAGAACGATGGGCATGAAGTAGAACAACATGCACACAAAATACACTCGTAAAGCCCATTCAGCTCTTCACGAGCTTCAGGCGATTGTAATCGTTCTTTTTCAGGCGGCGGCGCATCGTTGATGAGATACGGCTTGATCGAGTGATACTGATCGAAGAAATTGGTCATATCAACGATCAGGTCACGTACTACCGGCAGTCCGGGTAAAGGACGTAAAACGATAGGCTGTGTTAACTCATTCAAGTTAGTGGTACAGGCCAGACCGTTTTTGCCATTGATATTCATGGCATCGGAACCGCACACACCTTCACGGCATGAGCGGCGCAATGCCAAACTGTCATCGACGTCGTTCTTGATACGCACTAGGGCGTCAAGCAACATTTTGTCGGTAGGCTGAAGCGTTACTTCCAGCTTCTGCATATAAGGTCGCTCGTCCTTATCAGGATCGTAGCGATAAATTTCAAATTTAAGGGTACGGGTTTGACTCATGTCAGCATCCTGCTTAGAAAGTGCGAGCTTGCGGCGCAATACTGTCGGCTGTTAATGGTTTCATTTGCACGTCTTTGTATTCCAGACGGCTGCCTTCGGCGAACCACAAGGTGTGTTTGAGCCAGTTTTCGTCGTCACGCTCTGGGTAATCATCCAAGGCGTGGGCTCCACGGCTTTCAGTACGACTCGCGGCCGAACGGGTTGTTGCACGGGCCACTTCAATCATGTTGGCCACTTCCAGCGCCTCAACGCGTGCGGTGTTAAAGACTTTAGACTTATCTTTAAAATAAATATCGGCTACTTCGGGAACCAGCCCTTCGATTAGCTCTTCACCTTTCTTCAGCAGCTCCATGGTACGGAATACACCGCAGTGCGCCTGCATGGTCTGACGAATTTTTTCAGCCACGTCTTGAAC
>DATGRU010000017.1:0-6860 GCA_035303295.1 Paenalcaligenes sp. | reverse complement strand
GACCGCGCAACGTGGTGAGCCTTTGCCTTTGCGCGAACTACAGCAGTTTGCCAATGTATTTTCCGCCATTAAAAACAGCTACGTCGAGCCCGTTTCCGATCAGGCGCTGGTAAATGATGCCATTCGCGGTATGTTTGCCGAACTGGATCCGCATTCTGCCTACCTTGATGCCGAAGCGTTCAAAGAAATGGAAGACATGACGCAAGGTGGTTTTGGCGGCCTAGGTATCGAGATCGGTAGTGAAGACGGCCAGCCCAAAGTGATTTCGCCCATTGAGGACACACCCGCTGCGAAAGCAGGGGTCATGTCAGGTGACATTATTACGCACATTGATGGCAAGCCGACTAAAGAGATGTCATTGAATGACGCCATCAAATTAATGCGGGGTGAGCCTAAAACGTCGGTAACGCTAACGATTCAGCGCGCTGGTCGCGATACACCGCTTGACGTTACCATTGTGCGCGATCACATTAAGGTGCAAAGCGTACGCGGTAAAAACCTTGATAACGATATTCTGTACGTACGTATCTCGCAGTTCCAAGAGCGCACTGCAGCCGACTTAATGAAGCAGTTGCACACGCTTAGTTCCGGTATTACGCCGCGTGGTTTGGTGCTTGATTTACGTAACGATCCCGGTGGTTTGTTGGAAAGCGCCATTGGTGTGACGTCAGCGTTTATTGACCCCGATTTGCTCGTGGTGTCTACAAAAGGGCGTATTCCGTCGGCTAACCGCGAGTATTACGCCAAATCCATGACTTCCGTTCTAACCCGATTAAATGGCGAGGCGGTGTCATTGGCTAATTCCATGAATTGGGTGAAAGAGGTGCCGCTAGTGGTGTTGGTTAACGCTGGCTCGGCATCGGCTTCCGAAATTGTGGCTGGTGCTTTACAAGACCATAAACGCGCCACGATTATCGGTAACCGTACCTTCGGTAAGGGCTCGGTACAAAGCGTACTGCCATTGGGGGCCGATTCAGGCATTAAGTTAACCACAGCCTTGTACTACACCCCGAATGGCCGCAGCATTCAGGTTACCGGTGTCGACCCTGACATTTTTGTAGACGATACCGCGCAGGGCAATATGTTCCGCATTCCGCGCGAAGCCGACTTACAGCGTCATTTGCATAACGCGTCGTTTGACGAGGAAGACTTAGAAGCAATTGAAGCTGAGTACGTTGACGAGCCAAAAATGTTCGAGTTTGGCGGTGAAGATGACTTCCAGTTGGCCCAAGCCATTAATCATCTTGAGGGGCGTCCGGTGAAAAAATCGGACCCCAGCGTGGCACAAGCTAAAAGTGAAGCCAGCGATGAAACCAGTTCAAGTGATTCAGCCGAGGCTCAAAAAAAAAGTCCAGTAATTAAGGGCAATGTACAGCGTTATCGGATTACACCCGATGGGCTGGTTCCTGCTGATGCAAAGCCTTAAGGTGGTGACCGAATCGTATGAATGATCAGCACCTTATGCGCTACGCGCGCCACATTCTACTGAATGAATTTGGTATCGAAGCACAAGAAAAAATTGTTAACGCACACGCGTTAATTATCGGAGCAGGGGGCTTAGGTTCCCCCGCTGCCTTTTATTTGGCTTCATCAGGGGTGGGTACCCTGACCTTGGTGGATGACGATGTGGTCGAGCTTAGCAATTTGCAACGCCAAATTCTGCACACCACCGACCGTGTGGGCATGTTAAAGGCGGTATCTGCGAAGCACAGCCTACAGCAGTTAAACCCCACCATTACCGTGCACCCCATTACCGAACGGCTCGATGAGCATAGCCTGGCACCGTTGGTTGAGGCCGCCACTATTGTGCTCGACTGTACGGATAACTTCGCTACGCGTCATGCCATTAATCGCGTCTGTGTGGCGAAAGCGAAGCCGCTGGTGTCGGGAGCAGGCATTCAATTTGCGGGGCAAGTAAGCACTTACGATTTACGCGACCCGCAAGCCCCTTGCTACAACTGTTTGTTCCCTGAGGCCGATGATGTAGAAGAGCTACGCTGTGCAACCACGGGGGTTTTTGCGCCGGTGGTGGGGGTAATAGGCTGTATGCAGGCCGCTGAGGCCTTGAAGGTGTTAGGAGGCTTTGGTGAGGCACTAAACGGGCGCTTACTAAGTTTTGATGCGCTGGAGTCAAACTGGCATACCGTACGCTTTCGTAAAGACCCCGGCTGCACGGTATGTCAGGCTGTGTAGTTTAGGTCCCGATTAGGGCTAGTTGGCGATAGTTACGGGCGAGTTCCGCAATACTGTCTATACGTAAATCCACAAAACTATTGCGCCCTCGATGCAGGGCAGAATAAGGCGTACCCGCATTAAAGATGTGTACCGTACGCATGCCCAACTGCTTAGCTGACTTCAGGTTTCGTAAGGTATCTTCCACCAGCACTACTTGCTGGGCAGGCACCTGTAGCGATGCCAATACTTGGCGCATTAAGGCAAGTGAGGGTTTAGGGCGGTATCGTCCCAGTCTATACATGTGTTCAATGGCCCAAATACCATCAAAGTGCCGACTAAGATTTGCCTGATGTATAACCCGTAAGGCGTAGTCGCAAGGGGCGTTGGTTAATAGCAGTTTACGACCGGGTAGGCGCTGTAGGTGCTGTGTTAGGCCCGTTTCTATGCTCAGTAAGGGGGCTACGTCAAAATCGTGGCTACGATGCAAGAACTCGTCAGGGCAAATTTGATGATGTTGGTGCAGGCCGATCATGGTGGCACCGTAGCGCTGCCAATAACGTAAGCGTAACTGATCAGCTTCGTCTGCGCTGACGCCCAGCATTTCTTGCACGGCTTGGGCCATGCGTGTGTCGATGGCGTTAAAAATGCCGTGTGACGCGTTGTGCAGCGTGTTGTCCAGATCAAAAAGCCAGATTGTCTCTGGCTTTTTGTGTCGGGATCGGTGGGGTAGGCGCTGACCCCAAGGGTGACATTGACCCAATATGCGCATTAATGCGAGCTAATCATGGTGCCTACACCACGGTCGGTAAGAATTTCCAGTAGCAAGGTATGAGGCACCCGACCGTCAATGACGTGTACGGAGTTCACACCGTTGCGGGCCGCTTCCAGTGCAGATGAGATTTTCGGTAGCATGCCGCCTGAGATGGTGCCATCGGTAAACAGCTCATCGATGGTTTGGGCGGACAAACGACGCAACAGCTCACCGTTTTTATCCAATACACCGGGGGTGTTGGTAAGCATGATTAGCTTTTCAGCACCTAACACCTCGGCGATTTTACCGGCCACTACATCTGCATTAATGTTGTAGGCACGACCATCTTCACCGTAGCCGATGGATGAAATGACTGGAATGAACTCGTCGTCTTGTAAGGCTTTAACCACTGCAGGTTCGATGCGGGTAATATCGCCTACGAAACCGATGTCTAACATTTCACCAGGGTTGCTATCGCTGGGTAGCATTTTTTTCTTTACCTGAATCAGGCAGCCATCTTTACCCGTTAAACCTACAGCTTTGCCGCCAGCTTCGTTAACCATCATAACGATGTCTTGCTGTACCTGCCCACCCAATACCCATTCGACCACTTCCATGGTTTCAGCATCGGTAACACGCATGCCTTGAATAAAGGTGCCTTCTTTACCGATACGGCGAAGCGCATCGTTAATTTGCGGGCCGCCGCCATGCACCACGACGGGTTTTAATCCGACCAGCTTCAGCAGCACTACATCGTGAGCAAAGCTGCGCTGCAAAGCCTCTTCGGTCATGGCGTTGCCGCCGTACTTAATGACCACGGTTTTACCGTGAAAGCGCCGGATGTACGGTAAGGCCTCGGAGAGCACCTCGGCTTGGACCGTGGCAGGATAACGGTTAGTCTCGCTGGAAGTCGTCATAGTGTCGTGTGGGTAGAGGTCAAACAAAACCCGGGGATTATTACATACCCCGGGTGGCAAGTAAGCAGGTTAGGTGACTAACCAGCAAGGGCTTTTTCAAGGGTGTTGATAAAGGTTTGTTTATCATAATTACCGACGTAGCGGCGCACAATTTGCCCCTTTTTATCGATGAGATACGAAGTGGGGGTTAGGCGTACATCGTTAAATGCTTTGGCAACCGAGCCATCGGTGTCCAGTGCGACGGTAAAGGGAAGCTGGCGTGATTCGGTAAAGTTACGTACGTAATTGACCGGATCGTGCTTCATGGCCACAGCAATAATTGATAGGCCTTTATCAGCGTAGTCGTCGTGATACTGAGCAGTATCAGGCATCTGCGCAACGCAGGTTGTGCAGTCGGTCGCCCAGAATTTAACCAGCACGACACTGCCTTGTAAGGACTCCATGCTGATGGCTTCACCATCAAGGGTGTTGAAACTAACGTTAGGTGCTTTGGTGTCGTCACCACAAGCAGCTAATAGCCCAAGTAGGGCGATACAAATAAATTTCTTTAAGTGGTTCATTGTACAGGTATGGCTTCCGGACCATTATCCAGCGAGCTAGTGCTGCCGGTGGTGGTGTCGGTTGATGTGTTGTTACTGGTGTTTTGGGTTTGCCCGATCTCGCGTGGATCGATGAGGCTTTCAGGGCTGACGTAATGGAATAATTTTACGACTTTGTTCACCCCCTTAATACCTGCCGCAGCTTTTGCAGCGCGCTCTCCCTCATCTTGGGTGACACGACCTTGCAAATAAACGATGCCGCGCTCGGTGGTGACGGAAATGGTGCGGGTAGGGACATCTTTAGTGTTCACCAAGGTGCTGAGCACTTTGGTTTGCAGCCAGTTGTCATTGGTGCGCACACTTAATTCGGTGGGAGCGCCCACGCGTAGGTGGTTCACTACGGTGTTCACTTTTTCGACACGTGATATTCGCTCTTCGGCTTGTTGCTTGTCTTGCTCGGTAGGGACATCGCCAGTGAGTAAAACTTGCCCTGCATACGATGAGCTATTAATGCGACCCTCTTTGCCTTCAAGCAGTAAGCGAGCTTCCGAGCCAGCTTTAAGCTCGATGGCTTTGTCTTCAACCTGTTCGCCTGTAGTACGTCGGTCGGTGGCGACGAAGGCGGTGGTTGCCGCGGTTCCGCCTACTACCGCAGCGGCACAACCAGTCAGAATGGCAACCATGCTGGCTAAGGCGATTGTTGCGACAGCAGTACGACGAGAAAAGAAGGTGAAACTCATAGGGTGTCTCCGAGAAGCAGGGCATCGATACCATCACACATGGCATGAAGTAGCACAATGTGCACTTCTTGAATACGCATGGTGCGATCGTGTGGCACACACAGATGGATATCTGTGTCGGCCAGCACCTTATTCATTTCTCCGCCGCCTTTACCGGTAAGAGCAATAACCACCATGTCGCGCTCGTGGGCTACTTGAATGGCTCGAATCACGTTGGCCGAATTGCCACTGGTAGAAATGGCTACCAGAATGTCCCCCGTTTGGCCCAATGCGCTAACTTGACGCTCGAATACCGCATCGTAGCCATAGTCGTTACCCACTGCGGTAAGAATAGAGGTGTCGGTGTTCAGCGCAATACCGGCCAGAGGTAGACGATCGCGCTCGAAGCGACCGACTAATTCGGCGATAAAGTGCTGGGCATCGGCCGCCGAGCCGCCATTACCGCAAGCCAAAATTTTTCCATTATTGGCGAGGGTGGCGAACAGAAGCTCTACAGCAGCTGTGAGGGGTTCGGCTAACTCGCGTGAGCTGGCCTTGAGTGCATCGACGGAGTCGTCGAAGTGCGTAGTCATGTGAGCGATGAGATCCATAATCCTGATTATCGCATGTTCAAATTAACAGTGGTACGCGCCGCAGCGTGAAGCAAACTGTCTTGCATTCAATAAGGGTTAAACAAGCCACTAATACGACCGGTTTAACGACGTAGAGTTCAATCATAAACGTGAGCCACACCGAAGTACAACGTAATATACCTAGGCACCAAAGGCATTGGTAATCCAATGTATGCCGTTGTGGTCGATCGCCACCACATCAAAACGATAGGGTAGCGCTTGGTTGTGAAAGTATTGGCGATACAAGGCTGGCAATAAGTGTTGTGCTGACCGTATGATACGTAATTGCTTGGCTCGATTAACGCTGGCAGAGGCGCCACCGAAGCGATTACAGGCACGGTAACGCACCTCTACAAATATTACACTTTGTTCATCGGTAGCGATGATATCGATTTCTCCAATGCGGGTTCGTTGGTTGCGAAGCAGAATATGTAGACCTTGATCTTGCAAGTAATAAGCAGCTCGACGTTCATGTTTTAGCCCTACGTCTTGGGTAGCCGAGGTACGCGGGGCGGACTGATCGGTGGGTTTCGCACTAGCGCGTTGCCGACGTCGTGGCGTGTTAAGGGTTTTGATTTGTGCCCGTCGGGCAAGCTCATGAGGGGTCAACGAGGCCGTCATGTATTTCCAGATAAAGAACAGGACAACAGCAGTATGAATGAGACGAGTGCAGAACGACATAGCGAAGCGACATGGAAACGTCTTATTGAACGTACTGGGACCCAGTCGTGGCCGGAAGCTACTTTGTATGTAGTGGCTACGCCCATTGGTAACTTAGCGGATTTTAGTCTACGCGCGTGGCAAACCTTGATGCGCTGTGACGTAATTGCCGCAGAGGATACTCGCTCTACACGGCCTTTATTGCAGACATGGGGAGTAGACACACCATTAATGGCAGCGCACCGGCATAATGAAGCGAGTGCGGCGCAGGCCATTGTGGAGCGCTTGCAGCAAGGTGAGCGTGTGGCGCTGGTGTCCGATGCGGGTGCGCCTGCTGTTAGCGATCCGGGAGCCAGAGTGGTGCGGGCCGTACGTGAGGCAGGGTTTAGGGTCGTACCGATCCCGGGGCCGTCAGCGGTGATTGCGGCGTTAATGGCAACCGGTGCAACCAGCGATGAGAACCCGGC
>DATGRU010000016.1:0-3387 GCA_035303295.1 Paenalcaligenes sp. | reverse complement strand
TAAATAATACTGCTGTTGGGCGCTGAGCATATAGTAACGCAAGTCGAGCGTCGAGAAATCAGCCGACAAGCGAGTGTAGCTACCACGGGTTGGTGCAATAGCACTATCACGCGTATCTTTAGACCAACCTAAGTTGAAAATAGCCGCATTGGTACCCGCCCCAAACTCTTTCACGAAATCTTGATAAGCCTGAGGGGTGTATTGCTCGCTGAAACGACCAATTTTATTGTGCTCAAGATTCACACCCATAAAAATACGGTCGTATTCAGAAATAGGTATACCGAAGTTCAAGCCCGCCCCGTAAGCGGTAACTTGGTAATCACCGTAGGCGTAATCACTGTCGTAAGGGGTAGTACGACGGTAGTATAACGAGGTTGTTTTACTAATACCGTCTTTAGTCCAATACGGATCGGTATGCGAAATAATGGCTGCCCGATTCGTTTTACTGGTGTTCACCTGCAAAGACAAACTGTTCCCACTACCGAAAATATTGTCTTGGCTAATACCGGCCGACAAAATTACTTTATCGGTGGAACCGTAACCAATACCCAAGTTAATTAAACCGGTGGGTTTTTCTTTAACGTCTACGTTAACGTCTACCTGATCGGGGGATCCGGGTACCGGTGAGGTGGAAACATCAACCTCGTTGAAATAACCTAGGCGGTCGATGCGGTCGCGTGAGAAAGCAATACTGTTGGCATCGTACCAAGCGGCTTCGTTCTGACGCATTTCACGTCGAATAACCTCATCGCGCGTACGTGTGTTACCGCCAATTTGAATACGACGAACATAAGCGCGGCGACCGGGATCAACGTAAAAACTAAGCTCTGTAGTGCTGTTATCACGATTTAAAACCGGATGCGGGTTTACGTTGGCAAAGGCGTAACCCAAACTACCGAGGTAATCGGAAATCGCTTTAGCAGTAGCATTGGTTTTTTCAGCTGAAAAAGTTTCACCAGCTTGAATTTGTATTAAAGGACGAATTTCCTCTTCCAAGCCCAGCAAGTTACCAGCTAGTTTTACATCACTTACTTGATAGGCTGGACCTTCATGGATAGTAAGTGTGACGAAAATATCTTGGCGATCGGGCGAAATCGAAACCTGTGGCGGCTCGGAGCTGAACTCGAGATAACCACGGTCTAGATAGAAAGAACGAATACGCTCAACGTCACCTTCTAGTTTTTCTCGAGAATATTGGTTCGTACCGGTGTACCACGTCATAAAACCTGACGTGGTTAGTTCCATTTCACTCAGCAGGCGTTTAGTTGTGAACGCCTCGTTACCCACAATATTAATATTCTTAATTTTCGCTAGATCGCCTTCAAATACATCGAAGCTGACCCCAACGCGGTTACGCGGTAATGGCGTAATAATAGGTGTGACTTCAACACCATACTTACCTTTGCTTAGGTACTGCTGTTTAAGCTCGAACTCGGCGCGTTCTAACATGGCGCGATCGAATACACGCCCTTCACCAAAGCCCACCTGCGCCAAGGATTGCGTAATGCTATTCGCATCGAACTCGCGCATACCATTAAAACTAACAGAAGCAATGGTTGGGCGTTCGATGACGGTGACCACCAGTACTTCGTTACTGGTGTCTAGCTGCACATCGCTAAAAAATCCGGTGGCGTACAGACGCTGAATGGCTTCACTGGCCTGTTCTTCGGTAAAGGTTTCACCCACGCGCACAGGTAAAAAGCTAAATACTGTACCTGGATCAACCCGTTGTATGCCGTTAACTTGAATATCACGAACAACGAAAGGCGTAAAAGCATTCGCAATGGCTGGGGCAAGTAAGGTTGCCACCAGCAATGGTATGGTACGCAGAGCAGATTTTGATTTCCGGCTTAACGACATCCTGAAGAGTCCTTGGTCGATCAAATGGATTTGGATTGTAAGACAATGCAGACTAACTGAAAAGACGCGCAAAGTCATTTACAAAGGCAAGCATCATTAACGCAGCAAGTATACCTAAACCGATACGTCGCCCGTACATTTGCCATTCTTCTGATAAAGGCTGTCCTCGAACAGCCTCGACAGCATAATACAGTAGATGACCCCCATCTAGCATAGGAATGGGCAAAAGATTTAGTAAACCGATGCTAACGCTAATTAATGCGAGGAAATGTAAATAAGAGCTAAGCCCAACGCGAGCGCTCTGCCCCGCATAGTCGGCGATTGATACAGGACCGCTAATATTTTTCACCGATACATCGCCCGTCAGCATGCGCCCGATCATTTTTAGCGATAACCAAAAGGTGTCAGCCGTACGGTGTATACCTTGTAACACGCTTTCAACGGGGCCATAGCGCACATTAACAGTTGGTAAATCGGCGCCGACCATAATACCAATACGACCTATTTGCTCGCCGTTAGGTAGGGCCTCAGCACGCACTTGCACAGGGATATTAAGGGTGTCCCCGTGGCGTACTACTTGCAAATGGACGGTTTGCCCCGCTAACGTTTGTATTGCTTGTACAAACTCTGAAGCAGTGGGCTGCTGCATGGTGTTTAAACCCACGATTTCATCATCAGCTAATAAGCCCGCTTCGTCTGCAGCACTACCCTCCACAACGCTTTGTACTTTAGCGTGAGGCATAGCCAAGACGAAACCAGCTTCGGCGAGTAGGTCTGCCCCATCTGGCTCTATATCGGCCTTAGGCAGCAACACTTCGTAAGAACGGGGACTTTGTGTGAACGCATCTTGCGTATGAATAGTTACTGGCCCACCCGTAGTTAATACATCCAGCATGCGCCAACGAAACTGCGTCCACGACGCTACCTGATGATTATTAACGCCAACAATCGTATCACCAGCCTGTACATTTGCTTGGGCTGCAGCAGTGCCTGTGTTGGGCTGCCCGACTATCGCTGCAGGCTCTTGTGTACCCACCAAACCGATAACAGCGTATATAACAATTGCCAACAACAAATTAGCTATCGGCCCTGCAACAGTGATCGCGGCGCGTTGACTAACTGGTTTAGCATCAAAGGTGGCGTCAATTTCCGCCTGCGTTGCATTCGGTGGTGGTTCATTACGCATCATGACATAACCACCCAAGGGTAAGGCCGAGAAGGCCCACTCGCAACCTCGCTTATCCGTGTACTTGGCTAGTACTTTGCCAAAACCAAAGGAGAAACGCTCGATGTGCACACCACATCGACGAGCAACCCAATAGTGTCCCAGCTCGTGAATCGTTACAAGCAAGCCAATTGCTATGGCAAATGCAAGCAGGGTAAATAGCATGGAGGCTGCCTATAAGAAAGTTAAGCAACGGTGTGGCAGAACTCGCGGGCAATGGCCCGTGACGCTTCGTCCACCCCGAGTACAGAGTCGAGGGAACTCAATTCTGGTGTGTTCATCCCGCTAATTTTATCAATGCT
>DATGRU010000015.1:0-3662 GCA_035303295.1 Paenalcaligenes sp. | reverse complement strand
AAACATTAGCCCTACTACAGCAGCAGTCATCAAGCCCGCCACCACAATAGCCAACAGACGGTGATCTTTCATACGATTAATAATAGGCCCCAAGAACAACCCCGGAACGGCGGTGGCTAATTGCATCACCCCGTGAATCGTCCCCGCTTGCGCCGGAGAATAACCATGAAGGCTTAATATCGAGGGCAGCCAGCTAATTAATACATAATATAAAAACGAGTTGGTACCCATATACAGAGTGATGTACCACGCCAGAGGTGTGCGCCATACGGCTGCGTTACTCGTGGGTAAACCGCCATTAGTGAACGTGAGTTCTCGAGACCGTAGGCGCTTCAACCAAACCAGCATCGCTAACCCTGCCAAAACGCAATTCGTACTTAATGCAATACGCCATCCAAACCAATGGGCTAGCGGCACCATGCTCATGGAGAACATCGCCCCAAAAAAGCCCATCATCACCGTACTTAAGCCCGTAGCGGTAGGAATGCGACTGGCAAAGTCACGCTTGATCACGCTAGGCAGCAATACGTTGCCCAACACAATTCCTATACCCAAACAGGCAGTCCCTACATAAAGCCCCCACATGGGTGTGAAAGACCGTACGGCCGCCCCCAACGCAATGGCTCCCATTGCCACGACTAAACTCAGCTCAAGGCCGAAACGCCGAGCGACCAATGGAGCAAAAGGTGAAATGACCGCAAAAGCGGCTAAGGGAAGCGTCGTTAATAAGCCAACGGCAGTGGCTGATAGCCCGTAGGAAGCTTGAATTAAATCTTGAATCGGCCCTACGTTCGTAAATGGCGCCCGTAAGTTGGCAGCCAACAGCATCAAACTAATAAACAGAAAAGCAGAAGGCGTCTGCCCACTAAAGCGATGAGTTGTTGTCATTAATAGCAGCTAGAAGTGTTGTGTTTGTTGTATACAGCTTGTCTCTCTAGCCCTAGCTTAACTCACCCCCTCTTAAAACAGACGCATAGTAGTTGTTAGACGACAGATCCCTTGCCAACAAGATCCTTTACTAAGACATCAATGGCACAATCCAATCAAAAACACCCCAAAGGCTGGAGGAATATCCAACTTTCGGGGTGTAGTCCAAAACTGAGGGCTTCTACTCTCGTTATGTGTAGTCACAACAACGTGCTGCTGGGCGGATTATTCGCCCCCATAGAAACCGTTGCCCTGTTTTAACCTGCTAATGCAAGCGCTGGCTGACATACCTCGGCAGGCAATAATGAAGCAGCCGCTTCGTCCACAATAATCAATGCTTTAGGGTGCTGCTTCAATACTGAAGCAGGCATTGACTCGCTAACGGGGCTACGCCAATAATCGGCGATAACTTGGGCTTTATGCTCACCTGTTGCCACCAAAATAAGCTCACGCGCTTCCATGATATCTTGAATACCCATGGTGATGGCCTGAGTAGGCATCTGGCTTTTATCGGCAAAGAAGCGACTGTTATCAATGCGCGTACGCTCGGAAAGCGCCACCACATGCGTGCGGCTATCGAATGGTGTGCCCGGCTCGTTAAAGCCGATGTGCCCATTGGTACCTACGCCTAGCAATTGAAGGTCTAACCCCCCCATGCGTTTAATTAACTGCGAATAAGCTTCGCACTGCTCAGTTAAGTCGCTGCACAAACCATCTGGAAGATGTAAGCGCTGCTCGTCAAAGCCCACCGAGTCAAACAAGTGCTGATGCATGTAGTAGTTATAACTCTGCGGATGGGTCGCGCCTAAACCCACGTACTCATCTAGGTTGAATGTTGTCACGCGGGAAAGATCCGTGCCCAACGTTTTTACCCTATTGGCAAAGTTGGCATACACAGGTTCCATCGTACTGCCCGTTGCAAGGCCAAGCACCGACTCCGGCTTGGCCTGTATTTTTTCAATAAGCAAAGAGCTTAAATACTGCGCAATGGACTGAGGATTCGGAAAAACTAAAAACATATATTTGCTTAATACCTAGTTGGTACTGCATTAGAAAAAGCACATCCCTCACTAAGCCGATGTGCTGAAACACATAGGTTTACCTTAGTAGGCCTAACTAAAAAATGCCCGCTACAAAATCACTGGGGTGGTTTAAAAATGTAAGCAACTCATGGTTAACACCTACAGCCTACACACCCTGAAAAGTCAGCAACAATAGAACCGGTTTGGCGCTAAGCAATAACTCTTTTGCGTTACACGCATAGTATTATGACGCGATGACAGCCATACTCGGGTGCAATATACTCGTAGAACCGCATTTTTTGTCACAACTTTGTGGGTTTCTTACCAAAGAAAGCCGCCCTTTAGCGCTTCTCCATTCAAAAAACCACTTAAACACACCATGGCCAACTCGCGTAAAAAGCCACTTGAATCGACTTGCCCGTGTGGCAGCTTACTGACGTATGAGCAATGCTGCCAACGCTGGCACAATCAAGCTAACGGATTATACGCCCCCGACGCCGAGACACTCATGCGCTCTCGGTATAGCGCTTATGTACTCAATCACCTGCCCTATTTGCTTGCTACATGGCACCACAGCACTCGGCCATCTGATCTAGAGCCCAACCCGCCCAACTTAAAATGGTTAGGGCTTAGCATTCGCTCACATCAAACTCTTTCCACCACCCAAGCAGAGGTTGAGTTTGTTGCCCGCCACCGTCTAGATGGTAAGGCAACCCGCCTGCACGAACGCAGTCGCTTTGTTTACGAAAACGGCCAATGGTTCTACCTTGACGGAATTTTCCTCTAAGGCACCATGCGGTGCCAATAGGCTGGTGTAACGACACACATCCTAAGCCATACATCCACTATGTGTGCGCCAGTACGCCTTACATGATGCTGAGTAACCTTAACATACAGCCTCTACGCGGCCTTCAACACTGAGCCGGCCATGATTACAGCCATACCGCTTAAGGTTAAAGCCCCTCCTAACCAATCCCACCCACTTAGCGACACCCCATCCATCCACCGTAACCAGAACAACGCTGTCACCACATACACCCCACCATAAGCGGCGTACACACGCCCTGCCGCAGTAGGATGTAAGGTCAATAACCAAACAAACAGAGTTAAGGCCGCGACCGTCGGCACCAACAACCATGCGGACTTCCCCTCTTTCAACCATAAATAAGGTAAATAACACCCCACAATCTCCGCTAACGCCGTCACCACAAATAAGAAAAACGTTTTAGCCATGCTGCAATATCCCCTTGGTTTCCAGCCAACATCACCCTGAGCTTAAATGACCTGTCTGCGATTCTAACGCACAAAAAAACCCGCCATTAGGCGGGTAAAGGGTGTCGCTCCAGAGAAGGAGACATCATGAAAATGACATGCAACGGCTACTGCTCGCCTTCAACATGTACTTAATCGCATTGACTACATTCCTGCAACCATTTCCTCAACTTGCTGACGCAATTGCGGATCTTGCTGGATGGCCACGCTAATCCCGTTGTATTCTTGAACGCTCATGCCAGAGCCTTCAACTTCACTCACCATCTTTGCGTCAGCTTCGGAAAGCAACTGCTGACGAGAATTATCGTCTTGTGCTCCTTCCAGTTTGGGCTGGTATTCAGCAACAACATCAGAGACTCGTTTAGCCGCCTTTGCATAATTGTTTAGCTGAGTAGCGTCCGGTTGAATCGCTTGTGGCGTAGCGGCGGGCGCTGCGGCAGG
>DATGRU010000014.1:0-2315 GCA_035303295.1 Paenalcaligenes sp. | reverse complement strand
TTTGGTACTAAAAGTAATCCCGTTGCTATTCCCCCTCAGGGGTGTCTTAAAAGGTAACCTTTACACCTTGCAGTGGTCGTCGATGCTGGTACTGTTGTACTTCATGGAAGGCTGTGTGCGTGCTTGGTCCGACCCCGACATTATGTCGGTCTATATGGCGCTCATTGAAATTGTGCTCTCAAGCCTCTTTTATTTTTGTGCCATCTTTTATTTGTGGCCTGCTAAGAAGGCTGCAAAGCGGCGTGCTAAGCAGGCGAAAGCGGCTGCTCAAGCAGAAAATGACCATTAAAGAAGTGAAACGCCTTATGCCCCACACTTTGGAAAACCTGCGTGTTAGCAATAGCTTTGCCCAATTGCCGGCCGAGTTCTATAGCCAATTGGCCCCTGAAGGCGTGCGCGACGCAACGCTATTACATGTGAATGAAGCCTTAGGTGCCGAACTGGGTTTGTCGTCTGAACAGCTGCATAGCGACGAATTTTTGCAGATTTTTTCAGGTAATGCGCCGTTGCCGGGTGGAATTAGCTTGGCAGCGGTATACAGTGGTCATCAGTTTGGTGTGTGGGCGGGCCAACTGGGTGATGGGCGTGCGCATTTGTTGGGGGCGTTGGAAAGCCCAGAGGGGCCCTACGAATTACAGCTTAAGGGTTCTGGCTTAACCCCTTATTCGCGCATGGGTGACGGTAGAGCCGTATTAAGGTCGTCGGTACGCGAGTACTTATGTAGCGAGGCTATGCACGGACTGGGGATTGCGACCACTCGAGCCCTAGCCATCGTTAGTTCGCCCGTACCGGTGTATCGCGAGCGTGTGGAAACCGCTGCGATTGTTACACGCGTGTCTCCAAGTTTTGTGCGTTTTGGCTCGTTTGAGCATTGGTTGGGTAAACCCGATCAAATGCACGTGTTGTTGCACTATGTGCTGCAGCACTTTTATCCGCATTTGCTTGAGCATGATGCAGACAATGATGCTGTACTGGTGCAAAAGTTGCTTGCGGAAGTGTGTGCGCGCACAGCGGAAATGGTGGCCGATTGGCAAACAGCTGGTTTTTGTCATGGTGTGATGAACACCGACAATATGTCGATTCTAGGGCTAACCATTGATTACGGTCCCTTTGGCTTTATGGACGCTTTTCGCGTTAATCACATTTGTAATACCACCGACCAGCAAGGCCGCTATGCGTGGAATAATCAGCCCGCGATGGCACATTGGAATTTATATAGACTAGCGAGTGCATTGACTACCTTGGGTGCCACACCAGACGAGCTAACTAAGGTGCTTGAAGGCTTCGAGCCTGTGTTCTTACAACGCTATCACGCTAATCTTGCTGCCAAATTGGGCTTGGAGTCGTGGTTAGAGGGCGATACTCAGCTTGTTGATAACTGGTGGCGCTTATTACATTATGATCAAGCCGATTTTAGCTTAAGTTTCAGAGCCTTAGCGGGGGCGGAAAACCATCCGGAAGCCTTTATCCAGCTATTTAATGATCAGGAAAAAGCCCGTACATGGTTAAGCGCTTATCTACAACGCTTAACCAAACAAAAGTTGCCTGCGGCACAACGGATCAAGCAAATGAATCAAGCTAATCCGCTGTACGTATTGCGAAATTACTTGGCGCAACAAGCCATTGATGCGGCGAAACAAGGGGATAATTCCGTTATCCAAGATCTGCTGCGGGTCTTACGTAACCCCTTTATTGAGCATCCGGGTATGGAGGCGTATGCTAAACCTCCACCCCCTGACTTCAGTTCCGCGCCGTTAAGTTGCTCTTCGTAACGGTGTGTTTGCCATGCAGATTCGCTGCATTAGTGTAATAATTGCCGTTCTGTCGCTTTGTTTATAGATTGAGTCCATGTCTGCAAATACATTAGGAAAGTTGTTTCGCGTTACCAATTTCGGCGAGTCTCATGGCCCAGCAATTGGTGCGGTTGTTGATGGGTGTCCACCGGGGCTTGAGTTAGATGTTGAAGATATACAGCGAGAACTCGACCGGCGTCGGCCCGGTACATCGCGTCATGTAACGCAACGACAAGAAGCAGATCAGGTGGAAATCTTATCGGGCGTCTACGAGGGTAAAACGACGGGTGCACCCATTGCCATGCTCATTCGCAATACCGATCAGCGCAGTAAAGACTATGGCAATTTGTTGGATACCTTCCGCCCAGGACATGCCGATTACACCTACTGGCGTAAGTACGAGCACCGCGATCCGCGTGGTGGTGGACGATCTTCGGCACGTTTAACAGCACCCACCGTGGCGGCAGGTGCAATTGCCAAAAAATGGCTCGAGCAAAATTTTCAAACGACGATTCGTGGTTA
>DATGRU010000013.1:0-18098 GCA_035303295.1 Paenalcaligenes sp. | reverse complement strand
GCATTTTCATCTACACCTTGATTGATGCTAACGCGTACAAACATACCAGGAAGTAACAAGTGATCAGGGTTTGGAAACTCAGCGCGCAGACTAATTTGTCCGGTTCCTGGATCGACGGCCACACCCGAGAATAACAAGCTACCGGTTTCACCATAGACACTGCCATCATCTAATCTAGCCTGAACTTGAGCACCGTTTTCATCCTGCTTAATACGCCCTTCTGCTACCGCTTTACGTAAACTATGTAACTCGCTGGCTGGACGTGTAATGTCGATGTAGACCCGATCTAATTGCTGGACCGTGGCCAGATGTGTTCCTTCTGTTGCACTGACCAATGCCCCCTCTGTAATTTCAGAGCGACCAATACGACCGCTAATGGGCGACTCTACCTTGGTATAGCCCAAATTAATTTCAGCCGCCTTTAAATTGGCCCGCGCTGCTGCAATAGCGGCTTCAGCCTGTGCGTTACGTGCCATGGCATTTTCATACTCTTGGCGGCTAACCGCATTTTCTTTGATTAAGCGGGTATAGCGATCTGCCAGTGATGCAGCCACTTTGGCATCAGCAATGGCATTTTGTAATTGGGCAGCAAACTGATCGCGCTGCGCCTGATAGGTATCGGGATCAATACTAAAGAGCAGTTCGCCCTCTTCCACATCGCTACCCTGCTCGAAATTAATGGCATCCACAATACCCGTTACTCGGGCACGAATCTGAGCTTCTTTAATGGCCTCTACCCGGCCTGGAAGCTCGGCATATAGCGTGGTGGGCTCAGATTGCACAGTAACCACACTTACTGGGAAACTGGGCATTTGTCCTTGTTGTGGCGCAGAGTCATCGCCACAAGCCACGAGCAATAACACGCTAGATAAGAGTGTAACGCGTAGCGGAAGCCACAATTTTGGGCGCGAAGTAAGCATGAAGAGCTCCTGATTTTCTATAGTGTGCTATAGCGTTAAATTTTGAAACATTGAACCGTACTGTACGGCTAAAGCAATAGAGTATAAACGAAGTAAAAGGAACAATTAAAGTACCCTTTTACATCTCGTGGGCTTAAGTCATTTGGTTTTAACTAAGCAATAGTGCGTCGTCAGAAATTTTCTCACCGCGAACCTTCTCAAACATATGTAATAAGTCGGTTACATCCATACCTTTGCGCTCGTCCCCACTTACATCAAGCACTACTTGCCCCTGATGTAGCATTACCGTGCGATCGCCCACATCCAGCGCTTGGCGCATACTATGAGTAACCATCATCGTCGTCAGACGGTTTTCCTCAACAATCCGTGCAGTCAATTTCAACACAAAATCAGCAGTACGGGGATCCAGTGCAGCGGTGTGTTCGTCCAACAACAAAATTCGAGACGGTCGCATTGCTGCCATAAGTAAGCTAACAGCTTGGCGTTGGCCTCCAGAAAGTAGGCCAATACGGTCGGTAAGCCGGTTTTCTAATCCAAGCCCTAGCGTTTCAAGGCGAGCTTTAAATTCGTCTCGCATGGCTTTTTGAACCGCCGCTTTTAGACCTCGCCGCTGGCCTCGATTCGACGCCAAGGCCAGATTCTCTTCAATGGTTAGATCTTCACATGTACCAGCCATGGGGTCTTGAAAAACCCGAGCCACCAACTTTGCCCTTTTCCAAACGGTTTGTTTTGTGACATCACGGCCATCAATAATGATCGTGCCTGCATCGATCTCTTGATCGCCTGACACCGCATTTAAAAAGGTAGATTTTCCGGCACCGTTGGAGCCAATAACGGTAACAAACTGCCCCTCGGGGATGTCTAAAGACATCCCTCGCAAAGCGCGTGTTTCGATTGGCGTGTCGGGATTAAAGGTCAGTTGCAAATTTTGAGCACTTAACATGGCTAAACTCTGTTTTTCTTAGGTTTTAACTTTCGCTTAATGATAGGGATGACCAATGCCACCGTAACCAAAATAGCGGTAACCAAATTGAGGTCTTGCGCACCCAACCCAATGAAGTCGGCATTTAGCGCCATGGCAATAAAGAAACGGTACAGTACAGCGCCAATAATTACCGCCAAGGTTGCCACGACCAAACGGCGTGAAGGCAGAATACTTTCACCCACAATCACTGCGGCCAAGCCAATTACAATCGTTCCAATGCCCATGGAAATATCGGCATTACCATTCGATTGGGCATATAAGGCACCAGCCATAGCCACCAAGGCGTTCGAAATCGCCATGCCAAGCAACACCATTGCGCCGGTGGCTACACCCTGAGAACGCGCCATACGCGGATTCGAACCCGTAGCGCGCATAGCCAAGCCTTTTTCGGTACTAAAAAACCAATCCAACGCTAACTTAACCAGCACCACAATCACCAACATAATCAAAACTTTTGCTTTGAAGTCGGGAATGCTGGCGGGTTGTAAAATAGAGAAAACGGTAGGCTCGGAAATTAATGGAACATTAGGCCGTCCCATAATTCGTAAATTGATGGAATACAAGGCGATCATCATTAAGATACTCGCCAGTAGGTCCATAATTTTTAATTTAACGTTCAATAAGCCGGTAATCATGCCCGCAATGGCACCTGCACCGGTAGCAACAATGGTCGCGGTAAAAGGATCTACCCCATTACTAATTAGCACCGCAGCACAAGCACCACCAAGAGGGAAGCTGCCGTCGACGGTTAAATCCGGGAATCGAAGGACGCGAAAAGAGATCAGCACGCCGAGCGCCACCAAAGCAAAGATCAGCCCCAGCTCTAGCGCACCATAAATTGAATATTCAGACATAGTGTGTTGATGGTAATAAACACAAAAGGCGGTGCTAATTTAACACCGCCTGATTGACTTTAAGGGGCCTTATTCGACAATTTTTGTCGCTGTTTGAAGAAACTCTGGGTCCAGCTCTACGCCCTGCTTTTCAGCCGCACCTGGGTTAACAAATAGCTCAAGCTTATTACTGGTTTGTGATGCGATATCGCCGGGTTTTTCCCCCTTCAGTATACGCACTACAATTTCACCGGTTTGTAGCCCTAAATCGTAGTAATTCACGCCAAGTGCCGCGATAGCACCCCGCCCAACACTATCGGTATCCGAAGCAATTAGCGGGATGTTGGCATCATTTCCTACTTTAACCAGCGACTCGTAAGCCGACACGACGTTGTTATCGGTATTGGTGTAGATAACATCAACTTTACCCACCAAGCTGCGTGCTGCGGCACCTACGTCTACTGTGCGCGCCGCTGTGGCTTCGACCAGACTCATGTCTTCGGCCGACAAAAGCGCTTTCATGCGCTCAACAACCACGGCTGAGTTGGCCTCACCAGGGTTATAAACCATCCCTACATTCTTCGCATCAGGCACGATTTTCTTAATAAGCTCTAGCTGCTTCTCGAGCGCTAGGGCATCAGACACGCCCGTCACATTTGTACCGCTCGCTTCAAACGAGCTTACCAGCTGAGCGGCTACCGGATCGGTTACAGCAGAGTACACAATAGGCACCGATTTTGATGCAGCCAATACCGCTTGTGCTGAAGGTGTAGAAATCGCAACGATGACATCTGAGTTATCACCCACAAATTTACGTGCAATTTGTGTGGCAATAGCGGTGTTACCTTGAGCAGTTTGAAATTGCCATTTCAAACCCTTTGCCTCGGTGTAACCCGCCTGCTCTAACGAGTGTTTCACACCGTCACGAATCGAATCCAGCGCTGGATGTTCAACAATAGACGATACCGAAACGGTTTGGGCGGAAACACTGGCCGCAGCACAGAGGCTAAGGGAGGTAAATAACCCCGCCAGAACCTTGGTCACACTCTTTGACTTCATAGGAAGCTCCTGAAAAGAGAGACGCGCAATCTACTTATTGCATCGAATTGTTAATTTGGATAATCGTAAGCTAAGCCCATAAGACTTCTTTTTATTGCTAACGCGTTTCGGCGATTGTAAACGTAGTCGCAGGCCTGCGCATGGATAAAAGCCCTTTAGCCCATCTTCTAGCGGGTAATTTAGTATGTTGCTGCACAACATCCGCTTGATCTAGCAATCTTTGCGTGGTCATTTCCAAGGCGTTCCCCTTAAAAGCCAATACCACAGTATTGCCTTCCTCAATTTCAGGTAACACCAACACTTTACCGTCAAACGCAGCACGAATATTCTCTACGTTACGCTGGTAGCTGGGATGGGAACCGAACAAGTTGATACTGGCAATACCGTTCTCGGTTAGCACTCGATAACACCCCTGATAGAACTCAAGTGAGGAACAAACAGGCCCCTGTGCTCGCGCATCGTACAAATCCACCATCAAGACCTGAAACTGGTCCACATTAAGTGGATCCTGTACCCAGTCCTCGGCATCATCATGTTCAACAGCAGAACGATCGCCTTCGGGCAAGCGAAAAAATGCCCTACACATCGCGGTAACCTGAGGATTAATTTCAACTGCAGTGAGTTGGCTGGGCGTATAGCGCATACAAAACCGTAATAATGAGCCCGAGCCCAAGCCTAAGAAAGCAAGACGGTCCGACTCGGTGGCATCGTGAAACAACATCCAAGCCATCATTTGCTGAGTATAAGTCAGCACGAGATCATGAGGCTTCGATAAGCTCATCGCCCCTTGAATCCAGTGAGTACCGAAATGCAGGTACCTTACCCCCCCTTCTTCAGACAGCGTAACGTCATCGGCCTCATAAGGGGCTTCTTCAAAATCATCGGAATACATAATGCTTAAAGTAGAAATCTGGCCCAAATAGAAACACCAATTCGTAATCGCTTAACGACTTGGTGGATTAAGCCAGAGCACAGTTGTCGTGCTTAGAATATTAGGTGGATCGCGCTGAGGGAACCATAGCCTGCCCATCAACAACGGGAATCATAGCAGGCATTTACTCATTATTTGTTGCCCATGCTGCAGACAAAACAAAACGCGTGGCAATTACAGCGCCACGCGTTGAGTTATTTAGGGTCATGAGCCTAACTTTTAGCGGTTTCTTTTTTATGATCTGACTGATCATCTGTTTCAGAACGCTCTTCAATTTTGGATTCCCGTGTTTCGGGAGCTACCCAATTTAAAGGCTCAATTTCAAGGACCTGTCTACGACGAGTTGGTCGTTTAGTGGCCATGTCAACATTCTCCTGCTGGCATCGACTAAGGGGTGCCCCGTGCACCCCACACCTTGCATACCGTAGCACACAACGATAAAAATTTCAATAAACACAATAACTTAGCCATACAAGTTAAACGCCCCATGAAAAACCACACCCTACTCCTAGCCACAGTAAGAGGGCTCTCGGCTCTACTCGCTAAGGTGTGCTGGGGTATGATAGAGAATTATGCTCAACACCTTGGAAGTCAATTTTTTACTTCCAAACCCATTGATCTAATTAATTGAGTACCCGCTGTGAAATTTACCACCTGGAATGTGAACTCGTTACGTGTACGTCTACCGCAAGTTCTAGATTGGCTTGAAGCAAACCCTGTTGATGTGCTGTGTTTGCAAGAACTTAAATTAGCACAGGATAAATTTCCTCTAGAGGCCTTTGCTGAGGCAGGCTGGAAGGCTGAATGGGCTGGTCAACCTACCTATAATGGTGTTGCCCTTATCAGTAAGCATGAAGCAACAGATGTAGTACGCAACTTGCCCAACTTCGATGACCCTCAACAACGCGTTATTGCCGCCACTTATCAAAGTAGCGCCGGCCCTCTGCGTATCGTCAATGCCTATTGCCCAAATGGGCAATCGCTAGAAAGCGACAAATACCAGTACAAGCTTGCTTGGTTTGAGGCCTTGCACGACTGGCTGAAAGCCGAATTAGAGCAAAATCCCCAACTAATTATTCTGGGCGATTACAATATTGCACCGGCTGACGAAGACGTACATGATCCGAAACGCTGGGAGGGTGAAGTACATGTTTCTGAGCCCGAACGCGCTGCCTTTCGTAAATTGCTCGACTTAGGTTTACACGATTCATTTCGCCTATTCGAACAAGCTGAAAAGTCGTACACATGGTGGGACTACCGACGCATGGCGTTTCGTCGTAATGCCGGTTTACGGATCGACCATGCTTTAGTCTCCAGCGCTTTGCTGCCTACCGTAACCGCATGTGATATTGATAAAACCCCTCGCGCTAACGAGCAACCATCTGACCACACACCACTTACCGTGACCCTTAACTTGTCAGGTATTTAAATATTTAATCGGATGCAACCATGAGCACCCATAGTAAGCTTATCGAAGTGATCGAGAACGGTGCCGTTCTCAATGTACATATTGACGAACACCTAGTCCAAGCCTATGTGGTGATCAGCGCGCCTGACCTCGACGCCGTGGCCGACATTGTGCCCGAAGAACGTTTTGAACTAGGGGGCGACATACATGTTATGGCTGTCGCTCATGCCGACGACGCCCACACAACGGTTAATGACGCCCTATTTAATGTCAACCCAGACGACACCATCGTATTTTTGTGCCACGACACGGCAACTAAAGATGCCGTTATCCACGAATTTCTGGGTGAAGACGGTTTAAAACTTCAGATTAATTAACACAGTAGACGGTTGGTTTATCTCCGTTGTAAACCAGCCCATTAGTTTTTACCTAGGCAAACGAACACACTCATGACCCCGTCCTATTCCGGAAATATTTTTATGGTGGTGGCTCCAAGTGGAGCCGGCAAATCCAGTTTAGTGAATGCGTTACTCGAGAAAGACAGCAATATAATGTTGTCTATCTCAAGTACAACACGACCACCACGGCCTGGGGAGACTCCCGGCAAGCATTACAACTTTGTCACCGTAGACGAGTTTCAGGCTCTACGTAACAGTGACGAGCTACTTGAATGGGCTGAAGTACACGGCAATTTTTATGGCACACCTGCTCCTGCTATCCGCCAAGCCTTAACCGAAGGGAAAGACGTACTACTGGAAATTGATTGGCAAGGCGCCCGTCAGGTTCGCGAATATTATCCAAATGCCATTGGCATCTTTATTCTGCCCCCTTCCATTGACGCTCTAGAAAGTCGGCTGAAAAAACGTGGCCAAGATGATCCTAACGTCATTGCGCGTCGCTTACTGGCCGCAGGCAGTGAAATGTCGCATGTATCAGAATGTCAATATGTTATTATCAACAATGTATTTGACACGGCGCTTACAGAACTTATTTCCGTGGTGCAATCCAGTCGTTTAGGCATACGCGAGCAAGCTTTGCGTCATGCTGACTTATTCTCACAGCTTGGTATTAGCGCATCGGTAGCCGCTGCGCTGAAATAACTTTTTAACTTATAGGTTCTCTATGGCACGTATTACCGTCGAAGATTGTTTAGAACAAATCCCCAATCGGTTTAATCTCACACTAGCAGCTGCTTACCGTGCTCGTGAACTTGCTCAAGGTCACGAACCCCGCATTGAAAGCCGTAACAAGCCAACTGTTACTGCTCTGCGTGAAATCGCTAGCGGTACCACTGGTTTAGAAATGTTGCGTAAAGTACCAACCTAACGATTAAAGGGCTGTTGTCTATGGCTTTTCCAGGTTTACGAGGCGCCTCTTCAGGCTTATTAGCGGTCCTTAAAAAAGGGTCTCGTCTGGGTCGTCGCAACAAAATTGTTAACGTCCCCACACTAGAACCTGCTAAAGCCACTATTGCATCCATTGCGCCGCTAACCAAAATGATTAGCGAGTACCTTGATCCCAAAGACGTGGAACAGGTACGTGAAGCTTATCGTTTAGCTGACAACGCCCACTTAGGTCAGTTCCGGTCCAGCGGCGAGCCCTATATCACACACCCTATTGCCGTCACCGAAATTTGCGCCGGATGGAAGTTGGATGCCGACTCCTTAATGGCGGCATTGCTACACGACGTTATTGAAGACCAAGACGTTTCCAAGCAAGAACTGGCCGAGAAATTTGGTACTGATGTTGCTGAAATCGTCGATGGCGTATCCAAACTAGAACGCTTAGAGTTCCAAACCAAAAGTCAGCAACAGGCCGAAAGCTTTAGAAAAATGCTGCTGGCCATGTCTCGAGATGTACGCGTCATTCTCATTAAGCTGGCCGACCGCCTGCATAATATGCGTACACTTGACGCCGTCAGCCCAGAAAAACGTCGGCGCGTCGCACAGGAAACGCTGGATATTTATGCTCCTATCGCTCACCGCTTAGGTTTAAATGCATTATTCAGAGAACTACAAGATCGCTGCTTTCAGGCCATACACCCTAATCGCTATCGGGTATTGCATAAAGCACTCATGGCTGCGCGCGGTAATCGACGCGAAGTATTAAGCAAAATCACCGAAGCGGTTAAGGCCGCACTGCCAGCAGCGGGTATTGAAGCTGAAGTCAGCGGACGCGAAAAATCCCTCTACAGTATTTTCTGCAAAATGCAGGAACAGAAAAAGTCTTTTTCTGATGTACTGGATATCTATGGCTTCCGGGTTATTGTTCATACCCTGCCCGAATGCTATTTAGCCTTAGGAACCCTGCATCAGCTATACCGTCCAGTTCCTGGGAAATTTAAAGACTATATCGCTATTCCCAAAATTAATGGTTATCAGTCTTTACACACTACGCTAATTGGGCCCTACGGTACACCGGTGGAATTCCAGTTCCGTACGCAGGAAATGGATCATGTAGCCGAAGAAGGGGTGGCCTCACACTGGCTCTATAAAGACGATAGTGTCTCGCTTAACGAGTTACAGAAGCGCACTCACCACTGGTTGCAGTCGCTACTGGATATACAAAGTCAAACAGGTGACTCTAGCGAGTTTCTCGATCACGTCAAAGTTGACCTGTTCCCTGACGCCGTTTATGTCTATACCCCCAGAGGGAAAATTATTTCCTTACCTCGGGGTGCTTCACCAGTGGACTTTGCCTACTCCATTCACACCGATATCGGTAATCATGCGGTCGCTGCCAAAATCAATGGTGAGTTCGCTGCCTTACGCACTGAACTGAAAAGTGGCGACTCGGTAGAAATTGTCACCTCACCAGCTGCACGCCCCAGCGCACAATGGTTGAACTACGTTCGTACCGGGCGCGCGCGATCGGAAATTCGCCATTATCTACGTACCGTTAAGTATGAAGAATCTGTGGCTTTTGGCCGCCGCCTATTAAAACAAGCATTCGAGCCATTAAATATTCCTTTCCCTGACGACTCAGATCCGATTTGGGAAAAGTTAGCCAAAAGCTCTGGAGCTAGTTCTAAAGACGAAATTTTGGCCGATATTGGTTTAGGAAAACGCTTAGCTGCGGTGGTTGCACGGCGCTTTGCTCCCGAACACGCTATTCTGGCTACTACGGCAGCACAAGTAGATGAGTTCACATCAAACGGCTCAGCGCCGATTGTGATTCATGGTAACGAGGGACAGGCTGTACAGCTAGCACCTTGCTGTGGCCCTCTTCCCGGCGACGCCATTATTGGTGGCATACGTGCAGGCCATGGCCTAGTGATACACATGACTGAATGTGCCGTCGCACAACGCCAGCAAACCAAAGAGCCAGAACGCTGGATTCCAGTTGTATGGGATACCAACACAGCGCGGCACTTATCAACTCGTCTTGATGTAACCGTACTAAACGAACGGGGTGTATTAGGACGCATGGCCGCAGCCGTAAACGATGCCGACTCGAACATTCTGCACCTAAGCATGCCAGATGAAGTTTCTGCAACTGGCATACTGCACCTTACTGTTCAAGTGGACAGCCGCACACACTTAGCAAAAGTCATCCGAGCTCTTCGCAACGTACCCCAAGTACAAAAAATTGTACGTATTAAAGGTACAAGCTAAATTAGCCAAGTAAAACTGCTGCTACCCCTGCATACAACGCCACCCCAGAGAGGGTGGCAACGGCTATATTGCCCTTCCCTACCTTACGCCCTATCACTACACCCAGTAAACCGCTGAGTATAGGTAATAGCGTTGCCGCTAAGCGATCTGGCTCGATTTCAGAACCGAGTGACACCACAATAAGCGCAACAATAGCCGCTGGACCGATCGCCGCAAGCGATTGATGGAGCAAACGTCCTTGTGCTGTAGTGGCTTTTTTAGTGCGCATGCGTAGCGGCAAGTATCGAAGTAAAAAAGTACCCGCACCCGCTAATATAGCGATCAATAAAAATTGAATATCAGTCATGTTTGTTAATTAGGGCGGCTACCACCGCGCCCGCTACCATACCCAGAATAAGCGCCATATAAGCAGGCAGAATGAACATGGCGAAGGCTGTACATATTGCTGTTACCCACAACACAGGACGCGCTACAGCACTAGCGATATCTAGAAGCAAAGCGAAAAATAAGGCAGGCAACACAAAGCCCAAGCTTTGATCCAGCACGACCGACTTACCAATCCAATCGGCACCAAAATACGCCCCGATTGCCGTGCCTCCCACCCAAGCACTGTAAGCCCCTAACTGCAAACCTATATACCAGCCCTCACGCTGATCGCGTGGATGGTGCTGAACACGCCCTATGGCTGTTGCAAAGACCTCATCAGTAAGTCCTGCCGCCCACGCTACTAAGGGCAGCTTTCGTTCGTCGGAAGCTAAGCCCACAGACTTCAATAATGCGGGCCCATAGAACAGGTGTCTAACATTCATCAACCAGATGATGAGCACAATACTAAATAAGCCAGTCTGCTGCGCAATAAGCGTAATTAAAATAAATTGACTGGCACCCGCATAAATAAGCACCGAGAACAGCACGACCATATAAGGCGATATGCCTAGATGTATCGCCGCTAAACCAAAAGATATTGCCACTGGCACATAGCCCAAAGCGATGGATAAGCTATCTCGCAAGCCGAGCAGTAAGGAACGAATCATTATTTCTTATTGTGTCTCGTACTCAAATGCGCCGATAAATATTGCCGGATCAACCCGCGTGTTATTCAAACTGATGTTCCAGTGCAAGTGTGGCCCGGTAGAACGGCCAGTAGTACCGACCGCAGCAATCTTATCACCACGTTTAACGCTATCCCCTAATGCCACATCGATACGCGATAAATGACAGTACATGGTGATAAAGCCTTGGCCATGATCGATAAAAACAGTCTTACCGTTAAAAAAGTAATCACCCACTACGGTTACTACACCATCCGCCGGGGCTACCACAGCAGTACCCGATGGTGCGGCAATATCCAAACCCGAATGCGGATTACGCTCTTCACCATTAAAAAAGCGTCGTAGACCAAAGGGGCTAGTGAAGCGTCCTTTTACGGGAGGTTCGAACAAGACATTACTGGGACCAGCATCGCGCACCTGCTGATAGGCAGCCATTTGCTCGTCGAACTCACGTTGATAGCGTGCCAACTGCTCTTTAGTGGGGCTGACATGATCTTGATTCTTTAAGCGTATGTGCTGCTCTTTATAACGCTTAGTGCGAACACTAAAAGGAATGGCTGCCCCCTGTTCGGTGACAACGGCTTGTTCGCCTGACTCCGTTTTTAAATCGATTCCTACAATAGCAATCCATTTCTGATTGCTATCCCTGACGACCATTACCGGATGATTTTGATAAGTGACTTTAGGTCGATTGACCGTGTCTATGCTTGGTAATTGAACCACCGCAACACCGCCCGGTACAGGATGGTGTAGACGGCGCTCGATATACCCACGCCCCTCATCTGCATACAAGGCGAAGCTACTACACAGCAAAAAAATTAAAGCGCTTAGAAGGCCTACGGCTCTTACATACATCATGGCGTACAAATAAAAAAATCCCGCTTACTGGCGAATGCCGAAGCGGGATTTATCTTTAATGCTTAAATCGCAGAATCGTCGGCCTCAATAACCCGCTGTAAGGCGGGAAACTCTTCAACCTTAAGGGAATCACGCATGGCCTGTAAGGTAGCTTGTTCTTCAGCACGTGCCCACAGTTGCTGCAATTGCTGCGAAATAAAATTCATAAGAGCAGGATCAAGATCGGTTTTCTCTTCACCCATCACTTTTACGACGCTATAACCTGTTTCCGTTTCAAAGCCTACATAGGTAGGTAATGCCTCAAGGTTTGCACCCATAATGGCATCAATCGCCGCTTTATCCAGACCACCGTTATCTAAGCGGCTAATGGCTTGAATGTTGGAAAACGGTAGCTCTTCTAGCTCTTGACCGGCGGTTAACTCGGCCAGCAATGCCTCACCACGTTCGGTAGCTTTAGCTTGTGCCGCTTCACTAAGCAGTCGCTGATGAATTTGTGCTTTTACACGCTCGAACGGTGGGATCTGTGGCTCGTGAATTGTGGTGGCGCGAATGGCTACCAATTTATCGGCGGCCAACTCGATTACACCCGCATTTTGACGTTGCACTAACGACTGCGCACTAAACAAAGCTTGTCTAATGCTAGGCTCGTTTAGCTCTGCAGCATACGGGGAATCTGCCGCAGCTTGCTCGCCAATATCTGCGGCTGCCATAATGCCATCACGAGCAATACCTTTTGCATGCTGCACCGTTAAACCTAATGCATCGGCTGCTGCATTTAACGAATCTGCATTTTCGTAAGCCAGATTCGTTAATTGTGTTGCCATATCCGCAAAACGCTCGGCAGCAAGTTGCTGACGCACTTCTGCTTCAACTTCGTCTTTAACTTCTGCAAAAGCGGGACCACTTTCAGCTACGACTTCATCGGCCTTAAAGATATGGAAGCCATCGGGGCCTTGAACCACACCAGAAACTTCGCCTTCAGCTAAGGAAAAAATGCCAGCCTCAAGTTCTGCGGGCCAAGTACCTTGAGTAACCCAACCTAACTCGCCGCCATTTCTAGAACTACCCAAGTCATCAGACTCGGCTTCTGCAACGCTAATAAAGGTATCAGGGGCTGCAACCAGCGAGGCTTGGATCGACTCGGCTTGAGCACGTACATCGTTACGCTCTTGCTCTGTCATCGCAGGAGTTGTTGCGAATAAAATATGACGCAACTGCACACGAGCAGGAGTGATAAATCGGTTACGGTTTTGTTCGTAATACTGTTCGAGCTGCGCCTCATCAATGGCGGGCACACTTGCTACTGCTGCCGCTTCATCTAAGACAATGAAATCCACATCCACATGCTGCGGCAAGCGTAATTCGTCTTGATGGTTGTCGTACCACGCCTGTAGGTCGTTATCAGTGATCACGACCTCTTCAACAAACTCTGCTGTATGTAAGTTGTACTGCTGGATAGTACGGGCTGTAGTAAGCGCCTCTTCAAGCGTAGCCATAACTGGCTGGGGCAGTTGAACTGTACTGGTAATGGGCTCTAATACGCGCGCTATAGCAAGTTCTGCGCGCTGAGACTGCTCGAAATCTTTAACACTAATACCCGATGCGGCCAACACTTGATTGTAGCGTTCAGCCGAAAAAGTACCGTTTTCCTGTAACTCGGGAATGGCAGCAATCTGGTTTCGCAGCAAGGTATCAGAAACGCTAAACCCCTCGCTGGTTGCGACCTGCACCAAAACCAAACGATCGATTAGAGAGTTAATTAACTCACTGCGAGCTTCCGGATTATTAACCATTGCAGGGTCGAATGAAGCACCGTATTGCCGCTGTAAAGTATCAAGCTGATTACGGCGGGCGCGATCAAACTCTTGTTCGGTTAACGCTGTGTCACCTATTTTAATTAACTCATCATTACTGGAGGTGAAGTTGGTGTAGCTACTTACGCCAATCAGTACAAATGACGGCAAAATAAGAATAAGTAGCACAAACTGCATAATGCGTTGATGCGAACGGATTAAATTGAACATTAAACACCTGCTTTCGTGTGTTTTTGATAGTTTAAAGATTAACGATCAGAAAAAATGGCACTCGCTTGGCAGCGTAAAGAGCACGCTTAGAAAAGTGTAGGCAGTGTAACACCTAGACTCTATGATATGTGCCACGGCAACTCTGCTTAACAGCTAAAATAGAGCTAATTCTACTGGAGTTTTTGCCTTCTTTCATTTTTTACCATAAGCCGCTATGAGTGTATCCAGATTCAATTGGTTGTACCCCGCCTTAATCGCTCATCGCGGTGCGGGCAAGCACGCGCCAGAAAATACATTATCAGCAATGCGAGAAGGCGCTGCTCAAGGCTATAAAATGTTCGAGTACGATGCCAAGCTTAGTCAGGATGGTGTAGCGATACTACTGCATGATGATAGCGTAGACCGAACCTCGAACGGCAGCGGCTTAGCGTCGCAATTAAATCTGGCCGAACTTTTAAGCTTAGATTTCGGCGCATGGCACAGCCCTAAGTACGCAGGCGAGCCCCTACTAACGTTAAGCGGCATGGCAAATTTCTGCATTCCGCGCCAACTGCACAGTAATATCGAAATCAAACCGAATCTGGGTCTGGAAGCCCAAACTGGCGCCGCTATTGCCCATGCTGCTGCAGCGCTTTGGGCTAACACGCCCCAACAGCCCTTACTTTCCTCATTTTCCATTACCGCGCTGCGCGCTGCAAAACTGGCAGCACCACACCTACCGCTTGCATGGTTAATCGATGAAGAGCTCGACACCAACTGGTTAGATACCGCACGTGATCTACAGGTTGTTGCGCTTAACTTAAATGATAAACACGTATCAGCCGATCATATTCAACAGGTGAAGTCAGAAGGCTATTCAGTCTGCGTATGGACGGCTAACGACCCCACTCGAGTACAGCAATTACTACGCTGGGGTTGCGATAGTGTGATCACAGATGCCATTTATGACATTGCCCCCGATATAAATCGGCAGGCTATTTGAAGGATTTATTTTGTTTAGCTATCGGCACGCATTCCACGCTGCAAATCATGCAGACGTGCTTAAACACTCGTTGTATCTGCATATCTTGGATTACTACAAGCAAAAAGATACCGCATTCAGCATCATTGACACCCACGCCGGCGCCGGTCTCTATGACCTCGAAGCTGAGTGGGCTCAAACCAAATTGGAATGTGAACAAGGTCTGGATTTGGTGATTCAGTCTGAACGACCACCACCGATGATTAGCCGTTATTTAGATGCCGTAGCGGCCCTGAATAGCGATGGTATTGCTCGCTACTATCCGGGCTCGCCTTGGCTTGGCCTAACTTCCTTACGGGAACAAGACTTCTTCCATGGTTTCGAACTGCACCCGAACGAGTTTCCCGCCTTACGGCAAAATGTCTCGCAGTTGTCTCGACGCAACCCTCGACGCATCAAACTCTACAACACCGATGGCTTTAACGACAGCTTACGTTTAATGCCACCACCGTCACGACGCGGTATCGTGATGATGGACCCTTCTTACGAAGCAAAAACCGACTATAAAAAAGCCCTGCAATACCTCGAAGACTGCTTAAAAAAGTTTCCTCAGTGTTGTTTTATTTTGTGGTATCCCTTGGTACAGCGTCAGGAAGTTCGCATGCTGCAAAAGCAGTTAAATGCCCTACCCGCCACATGGATCCATATCAGCTTAACCGTTAAAAAACCGTCCGCTGATGGTTTTGGTCTTCACGGCAGCGCCATGTTTATTGTTAACCCACCGTGGACCCTCAGTGCCGATGCTAAGGCTACCCTACCTTGGTTGCGAGACACCCTTGCTCAAGATGAGGGCGCGAGCTTTCACATCAACGAGCACGAAGAGCCCACAGTACGTAAATCATCGAAGAAAACAAAAGCCCGTACTTAGAAACCTTCACCTGGCTTTAAGTAACGCCATTGACCGGGTGGGAGGTCGCCCAACACCACCCGCCCCATCCGCACACGCTTAAGGCCTACCACTTTTAAACCAACTGCTTCGCACATACGTCGTATTTGGCGTTTTTTTCCTTCGCGCAACACAAAATGCAACTGATCGTCATTTTGCCACCGCACCTCAGCAGGTAACAGCGGGGCTCCGTCCAAACTTAAACCATGACGCAGCAACGCTAAGCCACGGGCGTCTAACGTGCCTGTAACCCGCACTAAGTATTCTTTGTCTAGATCAGAGTCTTCGCCAATCAGCTTTCGCGCTACCCGCCCGTCTTGGGTCAGCACCAATAAACCTTGGGAATCAATATCCAAGCGACCTGCAGGCGCTAGCCCCCGTAAGTGAGCAGGATCGAAGCGCTTTTTATCTAGACGATATTGCGTGGAAGCCTGAATTAGGGATGCCGCATTTTTATAGCCTTTCTCGGCTTGACCTGAGACATAGCCCACTGGCTTGTTTAGAATAATGGTGACGCGTTCGGTTTGACGCTTTTGTGCTTGTTTATCCAGTACAATTTTTGCAGTAGCCTTGGCCTTTTGGCCTAATGTAGCAACTTGGCCATCTACGCGCACCCAGCCACGCTCGATAAAGGCGTCCGCCTCGCGACGCGAGCACATGCCGCGCTCTGACATCAATTTAGAAATTCGTATAGTATCCATAAGCGATATTCTACGGCTTCATGCAGTAACACACTATGGAATTCATCCCCCCTGCTCACTCACCATGGTCAAATGACCTGTTAACAACAGTTGATGATGTAAAACGCTGGTGGCTTCAGAAACCAAATGCGCTAACTGATGGCTTGCGCGCACTAGGCAAACTACAACTTCAGGTACTCAATGAACAGGCTTGTGTGGCGGATGCTAGTGAAGCGTGGATGGTGGGCGATGAGTCGGCGCGGCCCCAGCTATGGATACGCGAAATTGTCATGAGCCTTGATGGGACGCCGGTCGTGGCTGCACGCAGCTTATGTGATATTTCTGCTTCACTTGATCAATGGGCGGCTATGCGGGGATTGTCGAATAGGCCCTTGGCCGATTTACTTTATACCGATGAGCAAATTAGCCGTTCCGCATTTTGCCACATTGATGCTTCCCATAACGCTCACCTACAGCACTTGTGCCAAGCCGCTTTTAATTTAAACGAAGTGGCAGAGTCCACCTACTTAGTGCGTGCTTCAAAGTTTTCACGCGTGGGGCAGGCGCTGATTGTAATGGAGTGCTTTACCCCCGCCTTCTGGTCTAAGTTTGCACGTATTCTGGGTTAATGCGAGCCGGTCTTCGCTCACCGGTGGTTTCGACTGCAAGGTAGCCTTCCCTACGCCGTGCACTTTATACATCACATCAACCAAGGCACCTCAGACGCACACAAGTCGTACGCAGACAAACCGATGCTTAAAAATTTGCACCTTCTTTCTTGGATACGTTGTTAGTCAAATAATAAGAAACTTCTGTTAGTTGCATTATTTTCACTCTAAGCACAACAAAAATCGTGTGCTTAGGTGCTGCTTAAATCATGGGTAAATAACCCGGATGGGCTTGCAGTGCAAAAGCCTCATCAATTAACGCTATGTCTTCAGCTTGAAGCTGTATTTTCAACGCTTTAGCATTATCTAAGGTATGGGCTACTGATGACGACTTAGGAATAGCCAGTACATGGTCATGACGGCACAAAAAAGCTAAAGCTATTTGTCGTGGGCTCACCTCATAGCGCTGCGCCACCTGTGCTAAGACCTGCCCTTCTGGGCTACCTTCCCACGGGAATTGATCATGGCCGAATGGGCTATAAGCCACCACTTGCACCCCGTGCTGCTTGCACCAAGGAATTATTTCATGCTCAATCGTACGCTCTTCAAGGTGATACAACACCTGATTACAAGCAATACGATTTGGCCCAGCGATGGCTAGAGCTTCTTCCAAATCGGCCACATCAAAATTACTGACGCCCCATGTACGAATCTTGCCAGCATCACATAAATGTTCGAGTGCCTCGATGGTTTCAGCTAAGGGCACCGAACCTCGCCAGTGTAATAAGTAGGAGTCTAGATAATCGGTTTCCAGTCGTTTTAAACTGGCATTGCAGGCAGCAAGGGTAGCATCGTAGCTTGCGTTATAAGGCAAGACCTTAGACACCAGAAAGACATCCGATCGTCGCCCCCGGATAGCTTCGCCAACCACCTTTTCAGCCTCGCCACTGCCGTACATTTCTGCAGTATCGATATGCGTTAAACCGGCATCAATACCCTGCTGTAGCGCCTTAATCACCTGTTGTCGGTCGGCCACCTCATCGATATACCAACTGCCTTGCCCAATCGCTGAAACCGGTTCCTTGTAATCTAAAAAATAACGGGCTTGCATGATTCCTCCAAGCTAATTACAACGCTGAATGGCCTATTTCGCCGGTACGGATGCGCACCACCTGTTCTACGTTCGTGACAAAAATTTTGCCGTCGCCAATTTTTCCCG
>DATGRU010000012.1:0-5502 GCA_035303295.1 Paenalcaligenes sp. | reverse complement strand
AGGTCATAATTTCGACGACTTGCGCGCGATTGGCGTGAATGTCGTGCACGATTTCGCTTCAGCTGTCGACGCAGAGAAAAAACAAGTGGCTTTAGCTGGTGGCGAGGTACTGTCTTACGACAAATTACTGTTATCGCCCGGTATTGATTTCCGCTGGGGTGCACTAGAGGGTTACGACGAAGCCGCCTCACTACTGGCCCCACACGCTTGGAAAGCCGGAGAACAAACCAAATTACTAAAAAGCCAACTTGAGGCCATGCAAGACGGTGGCACCTTCATTATGGTTGCGCCTGAAAACCCATTCCGCTGCCCTCCTGGACCCTACGAACGGGCAAGTATGGTGGCACACTATTTGAAGCACAATAAGCCTAAATCTAAACTGCTTATTTTGGATGCAAAAGACAGCTTCTCTAAGCAAGGCCTATTCCAAGACGGTTGGAAGCAATTTTACGGTGACCTAATTGAATGGGTACCTTTCTCTAAAGACGGTAAAGTGGCACGCGTTGATGCTGCTAACTTAACGGTAGAAACCGAGTTTGGCGAGCTACATAAAGCCGATGTGCTTAACGTAATTCCTCCGCAAAAAGCCGGTGCCATTGCGCATCAAGCAGGCGTAACCAACGAAAGCGGATGGGTACCCGTTAAACACGACACCTTTGAATCTGAACTGGTGTCCGACATTTATGTCGTCGGTGACGCAACGATTGCTTCGCCCATGCCAAAATCCGGTTTTTCAGCTAACGCTCAAGCCAAAGTTGCCGCAGCAGCCATTGTTGATTCATTAGCAGGCAAGCCCCTAGCCCAGGCTACCTACACTAACACATGCTACAGCTTGATTGCGCCTGACTACGGTATCTCTGTGGGACACCTTTACAAGGTAGAAGGCGGTAAAATCGTGGAAGCATCGGGTGGCGTTAGCCCAAGCGATGCCGACGCAAACTTCCGTAAACTTGAAGCACAGTATGGCGAGTCTTGGTACAACGCGATTGCTCTCGACACGTGGGGCACCCGCGCCTAAGCCTTTGCAAGTGCTAAACCCTAACCACCACGTATGATACAAACTGATCTTGTACTTTGGGCCGGGCTGATTATCGGCATTCTGTTTGGCGCCTGTGCCCAAATTACCGGCTTTTGTTTTTACCGTGGCTTACACGAACGCTGGGCCGCCCGTGGTGGTTATAAACTGCAAGCTTTTGCCATGGCCATGGCCGTGGCATTAGCCGGCACCTACATCGTTCAACAAGTCGGTCTGATCGATACGGCTCAGTCACTCTACCTTAGCCCCAATATATCCTGGTTATTGCTTCCCATAGGTGGCCTGCTATTTGGCTATGGCATGAGCCTAGCCAATGGCTGTGGTGCGCGTGCTTTGGTATTGTTAGCCCAAGGCAACCTTCGGTCATTTGTGGTGATCCTTAGCTTAGGTATCGCCGCCTACATGACACTAACTGGGGTGCTGGCGCCCGCGCGCATTTCTCTCGCACAAGCCACCAATCTGCAGTTAAGCAGCACCACAATTGATAGTGGTATTCCACGTACGATTATCCTCTGGGTAGCAGTCCTTATACTGGCTCTTTATGCCATCGGAAGAAACAATCACCGTGAACGCTTAAGCGATCTTTTAGGCGGCGCTTTTATCGGGCTATTAATTGTGGCCGGATGGCTAACCACTGGCTGGCTCGGCGAAGACCCCTTCGACCCCATCCCCGTTACCTCATTAAGTTTTGTTGCACCCATCGGCGACACCATTCAATACGCCATGATTTCAACCGGCTTAAGCCTACGCTTCAGCATTGTGGTGGTACTGGGTGTACTGGTTGGCGCTTTGCTTAGCAGCCTACTGCGCAAAGAATACGAACTGTGTGCCTTTGACTCGCCTCGTCATATGCTGCGTTCTATTCTTGGCGGAATACTAATGGGCGTAGGCGGTGTGCTGGCCATGGGCTGCACGATAGGCCAAGGCCTTACCGGCTTTTCTACGCTTTCGTATAGCTCAATTGTTGCGTTTATTACGATTATTATCGGGGCGCAAGCCGCATTACGCTTTACGCCCCCAGCCCGTTAAGGGTTCGGTAAATATCCCGTTATGTAGGCTAAGGTTATAGCAACTACTCCCTTAGCCTACACAAATCACTTCGCAAATAACTGCCCCATGTCCTTGAATGCCTTGAACTCTAGGGCATTACCACAAGGGTCATAAAAGAACATGGTGCCTTGCTCTCCTACTAGGCCTTTAAAGCGAACGTAGGGCTCAATCACAAAGGGCACAGCAAACTCGCGCAAGCGCTCTGCCAGTGCTTCCCATTGTTCCCACTCTAACACTACGCCAAAATGCGGTACGGGTACGTCATGGCCATCCACAGCATTCGTTTGCGCACCTTCTTGGTACGTCATTTTAGGGTGCTCATGAATCACCAATTGGTGACCAAAAAGGTTGAAATCCACCCATTGCGTGCTGGACCGCCCCTCTTCCAGCCCAAGCACCTCACCATAAAACTGGCGCGCGGTAGCAAGATCATAAACGGGAATAGCAAGATGAAAAGGCGTTAAGCTCATAGGTAATATCCTGAAAATAAGAAAGGCCGGCATCGACCACCAGCCCATCACACTGCCACTGAGGGCACCGCATTACACTGCATTCAAACTTATTCAGCGTACACACCATTACAGTTTACGATAAGCATGGGTTCTTGCTATGAGTTCTTAGCAATCTTTGTACACAGCATAGGCCACTAAGCAACGACACTAGCTTATTGCAAGGCTCCCCAACGATAAACCGCCGGTTCAGCGGTTGCCCAGCGCCAATAGCCATCCTGATAGCGACAAATACTGGCCACATAGGCTTGTGTAACAGCACCGGTCTCCACGGTAAACAGCACCTCACGACAGGGTATTAATGCATTGGGGATGTCTCGCAGTATTTGCAGACGGCCATGCTCTCGCCCCACTGGAATGGTACGAGTCACCTCCCAACTTACTACGTCACCCAAAGCGGCCCCGCCGATACGGTTTGCCATTAACTGCTGCTGCTCGTGTTTCCACTCGCGCAATACATATTTAACACTGGCATCCAACGCGGCTTGAGTTCCAACACCAACGGCGTAACCAAAAGCGGGGTTAGCGGTTATTGCTGTGGACCCAGCCCCAGCTACCGCCCCCGCTGCGCTGCTAATGGAAGAGCTGCTGCACGCCGAAAGAAGCGCCGCCACGCTTAGCACCAGTGCGGTCGTTGTAAGCGCCCGAATCACTGCAACGCCCCCCAGCGTGCAGTGGCTGGCTCAGCGCTGGCCCATCGCCACCCATCTGCATTCTCGCAAATCATGGCTACAAAGTACGCACTGTCTAAAACCGGATCCACCGACGACATAGGAGCATGAGAGAACACGATCTCTTTGCACTGCATGCCCTGCCCTTGTATATGACGACTTACCGTAACACTGCCTTGAGAGTCAGGCTCCAGTGGCACGGAATGAATCACAGCCCACTGTGCCACATCACCCACCGCTAAGCCCGAAGCAGCGCGTGTGATGGCATCGTGCTCTGCACCGCGGGTCTGCCGCTGAGCATACTGCAAACCCGCCTTAGCGGCTGCCTGCACCCCTAACCCGATACCAGTAGCCACGGCTGCGTTATCCGTAACTCGATCAGCAATAGCCACACCCGCAATACCCGCACCAGCGCTCGTACCTTCAGCCAAGAAAGAGCCACAGGCCGTTAATAAACTCAGTACGCCTACACTGGCTCCAGTGACAAAAACACTGCGCCACAACGATCGTTGCTTCTGATTCATTATTGTTACCGCTTACTTGCACGTAAAGACCTGACTGAGTTTAAAAGAATCCGAAGAAAAAGCCAGATTAAATCGTAATAAGCTCCAATAAAGACGGCCTTCCTAAACACGTATAACCCTTATCAGCGCTGAAAAGGCGCTTAAAACTCGCGTTCCACACCAAGTTCGGTTAGTGTTACATATCCCGTTCACCTCATTTTCTACGCGATGTCAGCTACTAATCAAGAAAGCACCCACTGGGTTTCCGTCACCGCGCTTATATTTTGCGGCGTGGTGGCCGCCATGCAGCTAGGCAAAGTTGCTATCGGTGCCCCGCTGCTACAAGAACAACTTAACTTCAGCTTCAGCCATATCGGCTGGCTAACGGCTCTGTTCTCAATATTAGGTATGTTGGGCGGCATTCCTATTGGCACACTGGTAATGCGACACGGACAGCGTCGCTCGGTTATCTTAGGTTTGCTTATTCTTGCCTTTGGCTCTCTAGCATCCACTGCGGGTACCAGCATTGCATGGTTATTAGCTTTCCGTATGGTTGAGGGCTTAGGTTTTGTATTGGTTATTGTGGCCTGTCCAGCCTTAATCAACCGAGCTACCCATCCACGTCATAAGAACCTAACCTTGTCATTATGGAGCTGCTTTATGCCTTTTGGCATGTGTATCTCGATATTCATCGGCGGCTGGTTCACCAACTGGACATGGTTATGGTGGCTATGTGCTTTCTTACCCTTAGTAGCCCTTGCTCTCGTTCTACGTTTTACCTCACCCCCACCGGCTGATTTAGTCTTTCCTCGTTTTAAGGAAATTGCAGCCCAGCTAAAGCAACTGCTTAGCACCACCATTGCACCTGTGTTTACAGCCGTATTCGCGTTGTATTCCTTAATGTACTTCGCTCTATTTAGCTTCCTACCACTACTATTGGTAGAACGTATGGACTTTTCTGTAGCCCAAGCAGGATATTTCACCGCCTTCGCGGCGCTTGCTAATGCCACGGGTAATCTGGGAGCAGCTTCATTAATTTCTGCTGGTATTGAACGGGGGAGGTTATTGCTTATCGCCTGTATCGTGATGATAGCCTGCGGTATTTCCCTATTCTTTGCTAACCCCGCCCCTATTTTGGCACTGGTGTTGTGTTTAGTGTTTTCTGGCACAGGCGGGCTTATCCCAGCCACCGTTATCTCCTCCGTTCCACGTATTGCTCCTACCGCTGCAGCGATTCCAGTCACCATTGGTTTAACCATGCAAGGCAGTAATATGGGGCAAGTGGTGGGGCCTGCTCTGGTGGGCTCCAGCGTTGAACACTTCGGCTGGCATGCGGCGGGCATTATTATTTTATTAAGCGGCTCATTCGCCTGTTTTTTGATCCTACGCTATCTTAGTAAAGACACGTTAGGGAAATAAGTCAGGCCATCAGCCACATTTAAAACATTATCACCATCAACATATGGCAACGCACTCACAACAAGGTGCATAAATTGTTAGGTTTTATGTCAAATGCCAGACTTTGCCTTATTTTGGTATATAGTGGATTGACACCACTCGATTTAGCACACGCCACGTTACGGCTAAATCGATACAGACCTACGTTTGACGGCGGCACGCCCACGGGTATTTGTACTCATAACAAGGCAGCCACCTGAATCGTTTCTGTAGTGGTCTCCTCTTTAACCAGTCTTAGGACTGGTTTTTTTATGCCTATAAGCCTGTATTGCCCC
>DATGRU010000011.1:0-17839 GCA_035303295.1 Paenalcaligenes sp. | reverse complement strand
GGTTTGGTTGGCATCGCGCAATTCACGAACGACTCGTTCTGCGGCACTGACACCACGCCGGGTTTCACCTGAAATGCCAGTTAGCCCCTTACGCATCAGATCAAGGTTAAAGAATAGGCGTTGTATCTCTTCCATACCTTGATGACGCAGGCCTTCAAGATTAAGTAGTAGGTTTCCTGTGGAAATTTGCTGTGCCACCATAGAGGCATGGCGAATTGGGTTGGCGATACGTCGTCCTATGTAACTGGCATAGAAGGCAACGATGACGGCCATGAGCGCAGCCGGAATAAAGCGTAGCGTATTGAGTTCTTGTAGGGCGGGGTGGGCGACGCTGACTGCTGTAATGGCAACGGCGCCAACGGCGAGCGCGGCCAGACGGGTATGTGCCCCGCGAATGCTGTTATGAAAAGGGCGCTTCAAGCTATGCAGTACCCAGCGCCATCCAGTGGGGACGATGGTGCCGCGTTGCAGTTTGTGGCCTCGTGTCTTTTTTTCACGTATGCGTGTATAAAACGCATCGGCTCGTTTAATTTCGTCGCTTGAGGCCTTTACGCGTACTGAAGCATAGCCTGTTACGGTATCGTGCTCAAAAATGGGGGCGACAAGGGCATGCACCCAATAAAAGCCCCCGTCTTTGCGGCGGTTCTTCACTAAGCCCATCCATGGGCGGCCTTCTTTTAAGGTGTCCCAGAAGTCTTGAAACGCTTCGGGTGGCATATCAGGGTGACGCACAATATTTTGTGGTTTACCCATAAGCTCATCACGAGAATAGCCGCTGACCTCGATAAACTCAGGGTTGGCGTAGGTGATGCGGCCTTTAAGATCAGTCTTGGAAATAAGGTATTGCTCTGGACCAAGAATGGTTTCTTTATCCGTAACAGGTAAATTGATACGCATAATGTTGTCCCATACTCCAACTGTGGGTGTTCGGGGAGGCGGTTGGTACAACAGGCGTAACCGCCCAACTAAAAACCATCAACTATCCAGAACAGCGATGGTCGTTGTCTTTGTTACGGGCGTATGACGATTTGTTTTAGGGTTAAATTAAATTTATATTGCTACAATACGTGAGTTTATGCAATTTGTTGACACAATTGGAAGTTGCTTCTTTACGTAAGACTTTTACCGTTTATGTTCCAGCAACTGCGGTTCGTGGCGTATCGCATGTGCGTTGTGGGTTGGTGTCGTTACGTTTAGGTTAAGTGTCGGAGCCTGATTGCGCGAACTAGACTGCATGTTTAACACTTTGATGGCTTGTTCTAATTCTTGTGCACTAGCCGCCATTTCGTGCACTGTGCTACCAAGATTATCAACGAGGCGGTTATTTTCGCGGGTAACATTATCCATGTTGCCGACGGCTTGATTAATTTGTTGTAAGCCAATGGCTTGCTCTTCAGAAGCATAGGTAATTTCATTAATAATGGCATTAACCTGTTGCACAGCCGCTTCTATTTCTTGCATCGTTGTGCCAGCTTGTTCCGCTTTATCTACACCTTCCACCATACGGCTTACCGAATCATTAATTAGTTCGGTAATTTCACCAGCCGCTTTTGCACTACGTTGGGCCAAGCTACGCACTTCACCGGCTACTACTGCAAAACCACGGCCAGCTTCGCCAGCACGGGCACTTTCAACCGCGGCGTTCAAGGCCAGAATATTGGTTTGGAAGGCAATACCTTCGATTAAATTAACGATGGCTGTAATTTGACGTGAACTATCGTGGATGCCTTGCATGGTCGCGGCAAGTTGGTTTACCGCCTCGGCGCCGCGTTTGGCGATGGCCATGCTGTTGTCAGCCAACTGACTGGCACGTAAGGCATTATCGGCATTTTGCTTAACCGTAATGGTTAGCTCTTCCATACTGGCAGCAGTTTGTTGTAGGGAGTCGGCCTGATGCGCGGTGCGTTCAGACAAATGACGGTTGCTGGCATTTAAGGCGTCAGCGGCATGCAGCGATGCCGCAATACCGCGGTGTGTATCGGATGCAATACCGTTTAAACTTTTGCGCATTAACTCGAGGCAGAAATACAGTTGGCTGGTTTCGTTGTGGCTTGAATTGGTATCGCTGTCAATGTTAAGCATGAGATTGCCCGTTGCAATTTGCTGGGCAATTAACGAGGCATTTTCTAAGGGGGTTACCACGCGGTTAGCAATACGCCAGCCATAGCCCATGTATAAGGCGAGCCCACCGATTAACGTTAGGCCTAGCGCTAAGCGGTAGTCGGCCGACAGCCCACCGTTTAACGCACTGTAAGCGCTAACGACCGTAAGCGTGATCATGATGAGCGATTGCCGGAACATGCTTGATCGCAGCGAACGGTTAAAGGGCATGCGCAATAGCTCTAGACCTCGACGCCAGCCAGTGGGTGCGATGCGTCCCGCTTTAAGTCGATAACCTTTTGCTTGCCCTTGATTGATTTTTTCGTAGAAGGCACTGGCGTGCGCTATTTGTTCGGGGCTAGGTTTAATGCGGACTGAGGCGTAGCCAATCACGTCGTTGTTTTCGTAAATGGGTGACACTAGGGCCTGTACCCAGTAATACCCCCCATCTTTACGACGATTCTTAACGAGGCCGAGCCATGGTTTTTTGGCTTTTAAGGTGTCCCACAGGTCTTGGAAACCGGCAGGAGGCATATCGGGATGGCGCACGATATTGTGGGCTTTACCCAGTAATTCTTCTCGACTGAAACCACTGATTTCAATGAAGGCCGGATTGGCATACGTGATACGACCTTTAAGATCCGTTTTGGAAATTAAATACTGGTCGTGACGAAGTTGGGTTTCAACTTGAGTGACAGGGAAGTTCTTGCGCATTCAGAATTCGACTGGAGAAAAACACGGCCTACTGCTGGTGTTATCGCGGTTGATAAAAAGAAGACGACGATGTCATCGCTACCATTCACTATTACAACGGCTGTTTTCCTAACTTCTTTAGGGTAGGCACTGTGTTTTTCCTGTTGAGAGCACAACTTTGCGTAGTGGTCGCAGGTATAATGCCCCATAATTTCCGGTGTGTGAGCGCCATTGTTTTCAGGTGTTTGAGTGTCTTCTGCCCAATCCGACTTTTCTGTAACGACTGAGCTGGTCGCGGTGCTGGCCGCTGTGAGTCAAAGCGAGCCGCGTGTCTTGACCACCGAGTGTGCACGCGCTTTACCGGCGGGGCCGTTGCAGCATGCTCATCGCTCGTTGCAAACTGGTTTGCGCGAATGGGTAGAAACGCAAACGCACCATCCTTTAGGCTATGTTGAACAGCTGTATACCTTTGCCGATCGCGGGCGGTTTGATGCGTCAGGTAAGCGAGTTATCTCGGTTAGTTATTTAGGTTTAACGCTTGAAGGGGACACCAGCGCGGTGGCCGATGTGGGGTGGCAAGACTGGTACCGTTATTTTCCTTGGGAAGATGGGCGTCAGGGTGAGCCAACGCTACTTAGAGCCATTATCTACCCCCAATTGCGACACTGGGCCCTCGCCGTTGAGGGGGCGGCTAGTCAAGCTCAGCGTTGGCAGCGTGCATGCTATGCCTTCGGCTTTGATGGGGCATCGTGGAACGAAGATATGGTCTTGCAGCGTTATGAGTTGTTATTCGAGGCAGGGTTGGTGCCCGAGGCATTACGCTCAGGTGCAACGGATGACGAACTGGGGGAAGAGGGGCCTTTAGGCTTGCCCATGCGCTATGACCATCGGCGCATTTTAGCGACGGGTATTGCCCGCTTGCGCGCCAAAATTAAATACCGTCCCGTAGTGTTCGAATTAATGCCGCCCGAGTTTACCTTGCTGCAACTACAGCAAACGGTGGAGGCTTTAGCTGGGCGTGGGCTGCACAAGCAGAATTTCCGCCGTTTAATTGAACAACAAGAACTGGTGGAAGAAACCGGTGGAGTGGCGCTTGGTGGGGCTGGGCGACCCGCTAAATTATTCCGTTTTCGTGGTGATGTGGTGCTAGAACGTGCTATTGCAGGCAATAAACTGCCTCTAGCACGTCAGGCTCGTTAAGTAGGCTATAGGTGTCCTTTGCGTTAGGTGAAGCGCAGTGTGTTCGTATTATTTTTATTGTTAAGTGTTGACAAACAATTATGCTCGGCTTTAGCATAATAAAGAGATGACATCATTCAGGATGTCCTTTTTTACACGAATAAAATACTCAACATGAGCATAATTAACGAGACAACGTCGAACTCAACCGTGGGCGTTCAACCCCAAATTGCCCCTTTAGCCCGCGCAATGATCGAACCCTTAGTTCAAGCCACACTATTGGAAGACTTAGGGCGAGCTGGCGACATTACTAGTAATGCAGTTGTGCCGGCGCACGCACGCACTATGACGCGGATGGTGGCTCGTGAGGCTGGCGTGTTGGCTGGTATTGACTTGGCTGCTCTGACATTTAGCTTAATGGACAGCGATTTACAGTTTAAGGCCTTATTGCAAGATGGTGATGTACTTGCGCCGGGTAGTGTGATTGCCGAGGTACGCGGCCCAGCCCGAGCCATGCTAAGTGCTGAACGAACAGCATTAAATTTCTTAGGGCATTTAAGTGGGGTTGCTACAGCGACAGCAAAGGTTGCTCAAGCTATTGCGCCTTACGGTACTAAAGTTACTTGTACTCGTAAAACCTTGCCCGGTTTACGGGCTATTCAGAAGTACGCAGTGCGTGTAGGCGGTGGGAGTAATCATCGCTTTGGGCTCGATGATGCCGTATTGATTAAAGATAATCATGTGGCGATTGCGGGTGGCATCACGCCAGCCATTGAGCAAGCACGTGCCAGCATCGGGCATTTGGTCAAAATAGAGCTTGAAGTGGACACCTTAGATCAGCTTGATGAAGCGTTAGCCTTAGGTGTAGATGTCATTTTGCTGGATAACATGCCCCCTGAAACCTTGACGGAAGCAGTACGACGTATCAATGGTCGTGCTATTAGCGAAGCATCAGGTGGAATTTCCCCCGAGTCCGTTGTTGAAGTGGCGAAAACCGGAGTCAACCGCATTGCGATCGGGGCGTTAACCCACAGTGTGAAGGTGTTGGATATCGGCTTGGATACATGGAGTGCCGATTAAAGTGGTTATGCAATGCTAGCGCAGTAAGTTGTGTGGATTTTGTAGTGAGATGCTTGTGAGGTTTATGGCTGCCCTTGGGCAGCCATTTTTTTACAGGCTAACAGCAAGTGTCGCCATAGTGGTAGAGGCAGGCTTAGCTATTTTGTGCCTTAGCGGGGCCTCGTTTGCCACGTTGGTGTTTCATCTCGCTAAGTGTCTTACGTTGTTCAGCCGTAAGAATGCCATGCAGTTCGGCGTGGTGTTTTGCTTGTTGGAAAGCAATGTCTGCTTGTGCTGTGGCCAGTTTCTCGCTGGCTGCCTTGGCTTTACTTTCGTCAAAGCTGTCAGCTTGGCTAAGCTCACGTAACTCGCTGCGCGCAGCTTTCAGATCTTTGTGAAGGTTGCGAAGTACCGGAGCTTGTGCATGGCGTAATTCGAACATTTGATCTTTTTGTTCATCGCTAAGGTTTAGCTTTTTCCACGCATGATGGTGACGATGGTGGCCTTTAAAGCCGCCTTTATGGTGATGGCTTGCACTGGATGACACGGTGATGGCACTGGCGCTATCAGCTGCGTAACTAGCCACTGGAGCGGCAATAAATAAAGCACTGCTTAAAGCGAATACACCAAGTGTGGATTTTATATTCAACATAGACTGCTCCGTAATAAGACTAATATCGATTGGACACAGTGTCATCTTAGGTGCTAAGTGTGCAGTAAAAACGAAAGAATGTTGAAGAAAATGTGCAGAGCTTATTCAACTTGTAGAGTCAGCGAGTTCGTCTTCATAACGATAGCCCACCCCATAAATTGACTTAATCAAGTCATGTTCTGGACGAATGGCATGCAGCTTCCGGCGTAAATTCTTAATGTGGCTGTCTACCGTTCGATCGGTAACGATACGGTGATCGTCATAGATCAAGTCTAATAATTGTTGACGTGAATAAATCTTGCCGGGTGTTTTGGCAAACAGGGCAAACAGGCGGAATTCAACAGGGGTAAGCTCTAGCAAATGCCCATCAAGTTTAGCGGTATAGGTATTTTCGTCGATGTAAATGGCTTGCTGCGCATTGGATTTTTCTCCCTCATTTTTTTGATGGCGACGCAATACCGCTTTAACGCGGGCCACTACTTCACGTGGACTATAGGGTTTACAGATGTAATCGTCCGCCCCTAGTTCAAGGCCCAGTAGCCGATCTAACTCTTCGACTTTGGCGGTCACCATGATGATGGGGACATCGCTGCTTTGGCGGATTTCTTTACAGAGGCTTAGCCCATCTCGGCCGGGTAACATTAAGTCCAACAAAATGAGGTCGGGTTGATAGTTAGCAACTGTGTCTATAACCAGATTGCCGTCCATCACTGCGCTGGTTTCAAAGTGCTCGGACTCCAAATACAAGTTAAGGAGTTCAACCAATTTGGGTTCGTCTTCAACAATAAGAATACGTGGGTTCATGTTCGATGATGTCGTGGTAGGGCGATACGTAATTGCAGGCCACCTAAGTGTGAGGTACTGGCGTCAATAGTACCTTGGTGGGCATGGATAATGCGTTGACACAATGCTAGTCCTAAACCAGCACCACCCCGTGCACGATTACGCGAGCTGTCTACGCGAAAGAGTCGGTCGAAAATGCGATGCTGATCGTTCGGCGGAACGCCGGGGGCGCTGTCGTCAACCGTTACGTATACATAGTCGGCGTCATGGCTTAGGCTAATGTGTAGCTGACCGGGGCTGTCAGTGTAGCGTAGCGAGTTTTCTAAAATATTATTAAACACTTGTGTTAAGCGTAGTGGGTCCGCATACACCGTTGGCACGTTGTCACACTGTAATTGGGATTGAATGCCTGCTTCACTGATGCGTTGCTGTAAGGCATCGAGGCAGCGTTTCAGAATGGGGCACAGCGCTACATCGTCATCAAAATCGTAATGGAGTGCGCCAGCATCCGCCAACGACAACATGTACAGGTCGTCAATAAGTTGGTTTAAATGTAGAACTTCTTGCTTTAAAGAATGTAGTGTTTCGGGTGTAGGCTGACGCAAGCCATCAGTAAGAGCTTCAATCTCACCTTGCAATACGGCCATGGGTGTGCGCAGTTCGTGAGAAATATCGGCTACTAAGGCCATACGTACTTTTTCGTTTGCCTCTAAGGCGCCGGCTAGCGCGTTAAAGTCGTTGGCCAGTTGGCCTAGCTCATCGGTATTGGTGATGTGGATCCGTGTGGCGTAATTACCTGCTGCCAAATGATGGGTGGCACGTCCTATATGCCGTATGGGTTTTAATAATTTGCGCGCTAGAACATAGCTGACCAGTGCGGCCAATAAAACGCAAAGCCCCACAATAGACCACGTGGCCGAAAGTTGCTGGGTTTGAAAACGCCGCTCGGCATTGGCATCTAAAAAATGGGCTTCAGGGGCGGGGGCAACGATGGAGCCCACTATTTGCCCTTCTACGTTTAAGGGGTAACGTTGTAGGTTGGATTCGTGTTCAGGAAAGTTGCCCGCAATTACTTCGCCGTTTGCATCTAGCAACGTGGTGCGCGGTAGAGAGAAAGAGCGCTGGCGTGGCCCACCATGACGGTCTGAGGAGTGTGTTTGAGTGGTGGCACGTAAGGCTCGCCACCAGTGCGAGCGGTTTTCGCGAATGAAATCCCAGTTTTGACCAAACTCTTGATAGTCTTCAAGCAGCATCTGGGTTAGTGCGTCGATGCGTTGCTGTTCGCGTTCTTCAATATAGGTGACAAAGCCGCGCTCGAAACTCCAGCGTACAGCAAAGCCCATTGCTAATACCACCACAATTGAGGTGATAAGAATGGCGAGAAATAATTTGAAGAATAAATTAAAGCGCATAACGCCCTGTATGAGTATGGAGAAAAAGTCTTGGCTGCATGTTGGACAAGTGGAACCCGAGTTTAAGGGTTTTTACGTTTAGGATGATAGCGTGTGATGTCAGTATAGTGGTGAGTGACGTATGTGAAGGAGCTTATTCCATGACAAGTGTATCGGCTGTTAGTTCTGAGCAGTTTGCATCATTGTTAGCGCGCAGACGTAGTGTCCGTGACTTTAGTGAAACGTCTATAACGCTACCACAACTGCTTAGTGTGGTTGCTGCAGGGCAAGGTATTACTGGCCCGGAAGGCTTACGGGCGACACCTTCTGCTCATCGATTGTTTCCTCTGGTATTGCGCATTGTCGTCCGTCGTGTTCAAGGTTTAGAACAGGGCTTGTACGATTACTTTCCTGAAACGAATGAGTTGGTCAGTGTGGCCACTTTACCTGCCGAAGGGGCGATGTTGGATGCTTCTCTAGCCAGTGACTTTTGGTTGGAGGATGCCGCGTGTGTGGTGGTGGTTTGCGCGAACCTAAGCAAAGCTTTAGCTCACTTTAGTGAGCAGGATGATGCGCATCAGCGGCGTGGCCAGCGTTACGTGGATTTTGAGGCAGGCGCAGCCTCACAAAATATGCATCTACAGGCCATAACCGCTGGCTTGGGGGCTATTGTGGTAATGGGTATAGATGAAGCAGCGCTTAAACAATGCTTAATGGTGCCAGATGACTTAGAAGTTGTCTCTGCGCTGTGTGTGGGGCATTCAGCGCTAACAGAAGGGGCCTAAGTTTAGTACGAGCAACTAAGCTGCGAGCCCCGGTAATAGCAGTTAGCTTTGTGCAACAGCACGTATGGGTTGTTCGCGTATAGGCAGGTTAGCTGCCGCAGCAATCAGCGCCAGTGCAATATCGGCATACCACATCCATGTGAAGTCGCCGAAGCGACTAATGGAAATGCCACCCAACCACGCACCTAAAAAGCCCCCAATTTGGTGTGACAATAAGGTTAGTCCGAATAGCGTGGCTAAATAACGAGTACCGAATAATTTGGCGACAACCGAAGCGGTAGGGGGCACGGTAGCCAACCACGTGAAACCCAAGCCTGCAGCAAATACATAAAACACCCACTCGGTAGGCGGCATCATTAAGTACCAAATTATTAGCAGGCCACGTGAACCGTACATAACGGCCAGCACGCTTTTGCTTCGATACTTACTAATCGCGCTGCCCGCATAAATACTGCCAAAAATATTTGCCAGACCAATCACAGCGAGCGACCAGCTAGCTACGCTCGGTGGTAAGCCGCAAAGGGCAATTTCCCCGGGTAAATGGGTGACTAAAAAGGCAATGTGAAAACCGCAGGTAAAAAAACCAACATTAAGTAGCCAGAAGCTACGGTCACGCATAGCTTCCGATAAGGCTTCCTTTAAGCTTTGAGTGGATTGAAGCGGGCTGGAGCCTGAGCCGGGTACTGTTCGTTGCCCACGTAGCCGAGCCACCAATGGAATAGTTGCTAAAGCGGTAATGGCCATGACCCACATTGCGCCCATCCAGCCCATGCTTTGGATTAGTTTCTGCAGAATAGGCGCAAAGACAAACTGCCCAAACGAGCCGCCCGCATTAATAACTCCCGAAGCCTCTCCTCGCGACTCTGGTGGCATACGGTTAGCTGCTGCCCCAATGAGGGTAGAGAAGCTGCTAGCGCCAGAACCCATCGACATCATTAGCCCGATCGTAACGGTGAGACCAAAACCGCTACCAATCATGGGGGTTAGCATACAGCCCAAGGCCATGACCACTAAACCCGCTACCAATACGCGTCCCGGGCCGTAGCGATCGGCGATTGCACCGGCCACAGGTTGGATTGCACCCCATGTCAGTTGACCAATAGCCAGTGCCAAGCTGATGGTTGTGATGCCAAGACCGGTTGTGCTGTTCATGGGGCTAATAAACAGACCTAGTGACTGCCGAATACCCATCGTCACCATTAGAATTCCTGCCGCGGCAAGCGTGACAATCATGACATCGGGACGGCGTAGCGTTTTAAACATGTTTAGGTCTCAACTTTTTGTTGGCTAGATTATCAGTACAAATGTCTGACGCTGCAACCGTTAAACCATGTTTTTCTCTACATACTCTTATCGTTTTGGAAAATACTGTTGCAATATTGTTAGGCGAATTTTTGTCAGGCTAGAACTAGGGTGTTACGCTCTTAGTTAGCTCATAGCGCACAGTTTTTTAGGTGTCGCTTATTTTTTTGAACGCAGTCAAAAGAGAGCCAGATCATGACCGCACTTGTTGCCCCTCTAAGATCAATCCCATTGCACCGTACACGAGCCCTTGTGCTCGTTTTTTTTATGGTGCTTGGGCTTGTGTTAAGTGGCACGGCTTTAGCACAGCAGCCTATGCCCGAACCCAACGCTTCGGCTGAATCGGAATCAGCCTCTACATCTCAGTATGAAGTGTTGGCCGATTTGCTGGCCGATGAGCAAACGCGTGAACAATTAATTGGTCAATTGCGTGCCTTGGCGTTAGATGAAGAGCAGACCGCTGACGAAACAACAGCCGAGGCCCAACCTGAAGCGGGGACATCATGGGTAGCCTCGAGTTCTGCCAGTGTGGCGGTGCGTTTACAAGAGTTTGCCTTAGCGCTCCGTAATGACATTCGACAAAGTTGGCAGGTGATTCATAGTTTAGGGGATTCCGATTCGCGTGCTGTGCAGCGGGTTAGTAGTGCGCAGCCTGCGCTGATCACCTTGTTATTAACGATCATCGCGGCAGCGGTCGTCTACAGGCTATGCCGGATTCCAGCCCAAGGTGCGTTTGCACGACTGAATGCATGGGCAACTCGTCCGGTACGCTCTGAACCGGTGGACGAAGAGCAGCTTAGCTTTACAGAGCCTGTGCAGCTAACCGAAGGTGCTGGTGTAACCCCAGCTTTGCATGCTTCCCGACGCAAAACTCGGCGTTTAGGGCGTAAATTGATTGCATCATTAGCCGCATGGGTGGTTGATGTGGCCGTCACCTTGGTTGCAGCCTTAGCCGGTTATTTAGTGGTAGTAGGAAGTGGAGCATCCGCCCAGCAAGGGGCTATTTTTGCTATGCAGTTTCTTGCTGCCTTTGTAGCGATCGAAGTGGTAAAGGCCTTTAGCAGGGGCGTATTTGCGACGCGCTATGAGCAATTACGATTATTACCCGTGACCAGTGAAACCGCGCAGTATTGGAACCGCTGGGTGATTATACTGATGAGCGTGGTTGGTTATGGTCTGCTCGTAGTGGTGCCAATCGTGAAAGCGGTACTGGCTCCAGCTGTTGGGCAATTGTTGGGCGCCATCTTGATGATTTTGGTGTATGTCTATGCGGTGCGGGTAGTATGGAAAAACCGTAAGGCAGTTAGCGATGAATTAACACGTAGTGCCGAGCAAGCTAGTACGGCAGTGTTTGGTACCTTAATGCGCATTACCGCACGCAGCTGGTCGTGGCTGGCCTTGGCTTACCTGACTGTATTGTTGCTGGTAAGCTTAGCGGATCAGCAGCATGCTTTAAGTTTTATGGGTTCGGCGAGCTTGCAGACGTTGGTGGCGATTTTAGTGGGTATGTTTATATCCCTCTTGTTGCAGTCGTGGATGGGGCGCCGGCTGCATTTGCCCGAACGCTGGAATCAGGCATTCCCGTTACTTGAGCGACGCTTAAATTCGTACGTGCCTGCCACATTACAAGCCATTCGCATCGCCGTCTTTATTATTGTGTTGTTAGTGGTATTGGATGCGTGGCGTATATTTGATTTAAGCCTTTGGTTAAGCTCCTCTCAGGGGCAGGCTGCCATCAATACGATTTTGCGAGTGGCCATTATTTTGTTAATTGCTGCTGCAACCTGGACCATTCTGGCAAGCATCATTGAACATCGCTTATCCAGCTCGCACGGCAAGCGCTTGCCTACCGAACGCGAAAAAACCTTGTTAATGTTATTTCGAAATGCCTTGGCTATTGTGATCTGCACAATGACCCTCTTGGTCGTGTTATCGCAAGTGGGTATTGATATTGCGCCATTAATCGCTGGGGCAGGGGTGGTTGGCTTAGCCATTGGTTTCGGTGCACAAAAATTAGTGCAGGACGTGATTACAGGTATTTTTATCCAATTGGAAAATGGCTTAAACCAAAACGATGTGGTGGAATTAGTAGGCTTATTTGGTACGGTAGAAAAACTGACGATCCGCTCGGTGGTTATTCGTACTCTGGATGGGGGCTACCATCTAATTCCCTTCTCGTCTATCGATAAGGTCAGTAACCATACGCGTGAATACGGTTATCACTACGGTGAATACACTATTGGCTTGCGTGAGTCGATTGATGAGGTGATTGAGCAAATGCATGCGGCGTTTGAGGCCTTAAAGCAAGATCCTGAAGTTGCCAATGAAATCATCGACGACATTTCCATTCCGGGGGTTACCTCCTTTAATCAGCAGGGTTACACCATTCGAGTGCTGATTAAAACCACGCCGGGGATGCAATGGGCCGTACAACGTAGCTTCAACCGTTTGTTGAAAATGCGCTTTGATGCGGCGGGCATCGAGTTACCTTACCCGCACACGGTCTTGCATTTTGGTCGTGATAAAAATGGCTTTGCCCAGCCGGTGGATATGCGCATGGTGGATGCCGTGGCCCATCGTGAAGGGCAGCCAGAACCAGCGCCGGGACAAACGTTTAGGCCGTTGCCCGATGCTTCGTAAATCAACACTGCGGTGATGTCACTTGATGCAAGTAACATCACCGCAGTTAGCACCTTAGCTAAGTCTGATTTGGGTAGTGCTGACTAAGCAATTTAAAAATCGAATCGATAACCTCTGCCTGCGGACTGCGCATGTGACGATACAGGCCTAACTGCATGGTAATGGACGAGATGCGAGGTGATAAATTAAGTAGGGCGCCCGACTGTAGGTCACTTTCTAGTAGGCTTAGAGGCAACCATGCCATGCCTAAACCAGCTTTCACCATTTCCCTGATCCCCGCCAAAAACACGGATTCGTGAATGACTTCGATGGTGTGGGTTTTCATTAATTGCGACATCAACCCTTCCATTGATCGAGCCAAATGGCTACCAGGTGGAAAGGCTAGAACCTTAACCGGGCCGTGTGTGGCCAAGCCATGTAATGGTTCACCGTGCATATCGGGGGCAGAAACCGGCGCAAATATTTCTGTGCCTAACTGTAGACGAGCAGCGGCTGGCACCAGATTTAGAAGTGGGTCATGCGTTTCTTCTATACAGAGTAATAAATCAGCTTGCCCTCGTAGAAACAATGCCACGCATTCGTCACGGTTTTCCGAGCGCACACTGAAGTCCACATTAAGCTCGGATTCGCGATCAATAAGTCGAATAATCGCTGGTAAGCGTGTAATGGTTAAGGAGTGCTGGGTGGTAAAGACCAGTCGTATTGACCCGCTGGCTTGAGCTTGCATGCGTGTACGCAACTGCGTCATGTCTTGGAGTAATGCGCGAAACTCCGGTATATAGTGCTGTGCGATATCGGTAAGTTGAATGGGTTGGGTGTGTCGTTCAACCAATTGCACACCCAACCATTCTTCCAGAGCTTGAATACGGCGGGAAAATGCGGGTTGCGTGACGCGACGCTGTACGGCAGCATTGGAAAATGTGCCATACTCCACTAAGGCCAAAAAATCTTCGATCCAATCCTGTTTCATATTGGCTCCGCTTATGCAAAAAAGACATAACGTTCACACAATATAGCATTGGTCGATTAGTGTCTAAAGCTCTAAGATGGAATTTTTATCGTTCTGGAGTGGTGACTATGCATCTTGCCCGTTATCCGCGGATTCGTTTGGGACACTTTCCTACGCCGCTCGAATTCTTGCCTAATCTAACGCGTCATCTTGATGGGCCCAATATTTATATTAAACGTGACGATTGCACGGGGCTGGCCACGGGCGGAAACAAAACCCGCAAATTAGAATTTTTAGTGGCCGATGCATTGGCACAGAAAGCCGATGTCTTAATTACCCAAGGGGCGGTGCAGTCGAATCATGCACGTCAGACCGTTGCGGCGGCGGCGGTGGTCGGTATCGATTGCAAAATTCTGCTCGAAGAGCGTGTTCCCAATGCACCAGAAGAGTATGCAGAGTCTGGTAACGTTATGCTGGATCGTTTGTTGGGTGGTGAAATTACGGCCCGCCTGCCAGCGGGTAGCAATATGGCTCAAGCCATGGAAGAGTTGGCCGCCGAGCTACGAGCCCAAGGCCGCAAGCCTTATGTTATTCCGGGCGGGGGTTCGAACCCTGTGGGTGCACTAGGTTATGTGGCGTGTGCTCAAGAGTTATTGCAGCAATCCTTAGAAATGGGTTTGCGCATCGATCATGTGGTGCATGCAACGGGTAGTGCGGGAACGCAAGCCGGTTTGGTGGTAGGTTTTGGGGCCAGCAATAGCCAAGTGCCGGTATACGGTGTTGGTGTGCGTGCGCCTAAAGAACAGCAAGAAGAAAATGTGTGGAAGCTGGCGCAGCAAACGCTGGATTATATGGGTATTTCGCAGTCGGCATTAAGCCGTTCTGATGTAGTGGCTAACAGTGATTACGTGGGCGATGGCTATGGCTTACCGACCGACGCCATGATTGAAGCCATTAAATTGGCTGCTCAAACTGATGCGATTTTGTTGGATCCGGTTTATTCCGGTAAGGGTATGGCGGGCTTAATCGATTTGATTCGCTCCGGCCATTTTAAAAAGGGTGAAAACGTTGTCTTTATTCATACAGGAGGGGCAGTAGGGCTTTACGCATACCGGCATTTATTCGAATCGTAGTAGTGCAGACCTTGTTCCAGCACGATTATTACAACAGGAACCATGTCGCTTATCCAACAGGAGACAGATCATGCAAAAACCCATTCTTTCGTTTTCAGCAGCACTAGCTGCAGCAGCAGTACTTATTAGCACACCGGTTTATGCAGACGGCCGACTTGAGAAAATTAAGTCCACCGGCGAAATTGCATTAGGCCACCGCGACACATCCATTCCTTTTTCTTATCTCGACGACCAGCAAAATGCCATTGGTTACTCATTGGATATTTGCTACGGGGTGGTTGAGGCCCTTAAAGAAAAACTGGAGATGGACAACATCGACATTAAATACGTACCCGTTACCTCTTCCACACGTATTCCGTTGGTGGCGAATGGTACGGTGGACCTGAACTGTGGCTCGTCAACGAACACCATTGAGCGTCAGGCGCAGGTTGCTTTTGCGCCCACTACTTTTGTGACGGCGACACGCTTTTTAGCGAAAAAATCGTCTAATCTGAGCACCTTAGACGATTTTAAAGGTAAGACCATCGTGTCTACCGCGGGCACCAGTAATATACGTTGGGCCACTGCCGCGAATGATTCACAAAACTTAGGGATGAACATTATTCCCACTAAAGATCACGCGGAAGCCTTCCTAACGGTAGAAAATGGTCGGGCATTGGCTTTCTTCATGGATGATATTTTATTGGCCGGCTTGGTGGCTACTTCGCGCAACCCAGATGACTGGATGATTAGTGAAGAGGCCTACACCATTGAGCCTTACGCTATCATGCAGCCTAAAGATGACCCCGAGTTTAAGAAAGTGGTGGATGAGGCCATTATTGCCATGATGAAAGATGGGCGTCTTGAAGAGCTGTACAAAAAATGGTTTGAAACGCCTATTCCTCCTAAAAACGTGAATTTGAATTTGCCCATGAGCGATTCATTAAAACGTGCCATTGCTGAACCCAGCGACTCGGCAGATCCTGAAAACTATAAATAACCTGCATGAGTCATTGACCCTAAGGGTCTAAAGAAGCATTGGATTGCCTCGTAGCGTGTCATAACGCGCTACGAGGCAGGTTGGAGGGCAGCAATGAATTATTACTGGAACTGGTCGATTTTTTTTGAACCGTCCCCGTATGGCAACTTGTATATTTTTACATTGCTAAATGGCTTGGTTTGGACCATTTTTACCGCCTTGTTAGCGTGGACACTGGCGTTGGTGGTTGGCACCTTAATTGGTGTTGCACGCACCACATCCAGCCGCTGGCTGCGAATTTTAGGCACGATTTACGTTGAGTTTTTCCGCAATATTCCATTGCTGGTACAGATGTTTTTGTGGTATTTCGTTGTGCCCGAGGTTCTACCTAAGACCTTAGGCGATGCCATGAAGCAAATTGCTCCGCCGTGGGGCATTTTTATCCCGGCGTTTTTATGTCTTGGTTTCTATACTGCCTCGCGGGTGGCCGAGCAAGTAAGAGCGGGTATTGAATCCTTGCCAGTCGGGCAGCGCATGGCCGGTACGGCTTTAGGTATGAAGCCTACCCAAGTTTATCGTTACGTGCTGTTGCCAGCATCGTTTCGTATTGTTCTGCCACCGCTTACCTCAGAATTACTTAACCTGATTAAAAACACGTCTGTGGCTTTCACCATTGGTTTAATGGAGCTTGTCGGGGCTGCCCGTTCGATGCAAGAGTTTAGCTTCCAAGTGTTTGAGAGCTTTGCTGCGGCGACCTCGCTGTATTTGGTCTTGAACTTAGTGGTGGTGATGGCCACAAGTTGGCTGGAACGTAGCGTGGCAGTGCCCGGTTTCATGGGCTCATCGACGACGTCGAAGTCTAAAAAAACAGGCAACTCGACAGTTAATGAGGTGGCGCCATGAACGGATTTGATTTTGATGTCATTGATCGCTCGTTAGGGTATCTCTTCCAAGATGGGATGATGTTTACCTTGAAGCTGACCCTATTGTCGGCAACGGGTGGACTGATATTGGGCACGCTATTAGCGCTGTGTCGCCTTTCAAAAATACCTTTGTTATCCACGGTGGCCGGCACCTATGTGAACTTATTACGTGCCTTACCTCTGATCTTGGTGATTTTCTGGTTTTACTTTTTGGTGCCCTACATCGGGGCGTGGCTGACGGGGGCAAGCAGGCCGGTATCGGTGGGCGGTTTTACCTCTGCGCTCATTACTTTTACGCTGTTCGAGGCGGCGTATTACTGTGAAATTATGCGTTCGGGTATTTTGTCTGTGCCGCAATCGCAAACAGCCGCCGCCAAAGCCTTAGGTTTAAATCGGGTGCAGGTTCTGTGCAGTGTCGTGTTGCCGCAGGCATTCCGCAATATGGCGCCAGTGTTACTTACCCAAACCATTGTGTTGTTTCAGGATACCTCGTTGGTTTATGTCCTATCGTTAACCGACTTTTTGGGTGCTGCTGTTAAGGTGGCGCAACGTGATGGCCGCTTACTTGAAATGTATGTCTTTGCGGCGGTAGTTTATTTTGTAATTTGTTATTGCGCATCGCAGCTGGTTCGTTATTTACAGCGGCGTACGGCAGTAAGTCGCTAGAGACCTGTGTTGGCTTAAACAAAACACGCTTAATACATAATGACAACGGTGATGGCATGATTGAACTTAAGAACGTCAGTAAATGGTATGGGACCACACAAGTACTAAACGATTGCAGTACCACGGTATCCAATGGCGAGGTAGTGGTTATCTGTGGTCCTTCGGGTTCAGGTAAATCCACCCTTATTAAGGTGGTGAACGGGCTAGAGCCTTTTCAGAAAGGCGAGGTCTGGGTGGATGGGGTCTCCGTAGGTGACCCCAAAACAGACCTCACCAAATTACGTTCGCGCATTGGCATGGTGTTTCAAAGCTTCGAGCTTTTTCCTCACTTATCGGTCATGCGAAATTTAATTATTGCGCAAATGAAGGTGTTAAAGCGCAGTGAGGATGAAGCCGTTTCCCGAGCCGAAAGCTTACTCGACCGAGTAGGGCTCTTAGCGCATAAGAGCAAGTATCCGGGGCAGCTGTCCGGCGGTCAGCAGAAGCGGGTTGCCATTGCTCGCGCCTTGGCCATGGATCCATTAGCCATGCTGTTTGATGAACCTACCTCGGCACTGGATCCTGAAATGGTGAACGAGGTGCTGGATGTGATGGTTGATTTGGCCAAAGAAGGCATGACCATGATG
>DATGRU010000010.1:0-4636 GCA_035303295.1 Paenalcaligenes sp. | reverse complement strand
AACTTCGTGCTGATCGCCATTAGCGAGCGTGATGCGTAAGGTGCCGCCTTCCGTGCTGCTATTGGGATCAGTGCGGCTGCTTTGGGCGGCTAACGTTAGGCGCTGCGTGCTAGCAAGTTGAGTAACGTGTACATCGTATTTACCGGCAATAGCTTTGTTGGTGGCGGATACACTGACCGCATCGCCTGAGGACGTTGCTTTTAAGGCGCCATAGGTATCTGTGTCGCCCAGCGCTTTAGCAGCTGTTTGCAATCCGTCGATAGCACTTTTTAGCTTGCTGTAGCCCGACAAGCGTAACTCGGCTTCTACTTGCTTGTTTTGGATTAAAACCAACGACGTGTTTTCGGCTTTACGCAAGTCGTCGAGTAACTGATCCAGCGGTAGGCCTGAGCCTACACCAATTGATGATATTGCCATGTTAAATACTCCTTCAGGATTATTTTGCCGCAAGTCTATACAACACAAAGCATCCGTTAAGCTGCATAAAGGGGGGTAGCTTATGCCTTCTGTTACGACTACGCCTTCGTGTTAATGCCATTCCCTTGAAACTGGGCGATCATTTTTGCTACCGCCATTACCGCTTCGGAGGGCACCGTGCGGATCACATCGCCTGATTCGTTGTCGACTAGGGTTAAGACAATGCGCTGAGTATCGGGGTCAATATCAAAACGTACGCCGGTAGACCACGCCTGCATTGACTCATTTAATTGCTCTAACGCTTTATCTAAAGAACTGCTTTCATGGTCGTACTGAGCAGCGAAAGGGGACTTAGTGTGTTGTGGCGGTCGTTCGCTGGCGGTGTTCTGTGGTTGAGCCGTACGTATAACGGTAGTGGCCGCATTCGTTTGCTGTACGGCGTTTTCGTCGACGTCGGCATTCAGCGGTGCCGCGTGGCCGTGAGGCACAGCGTTGACGGAAAGTGGGTCAATCATGACAGAGGCTCCAAAAACTGAATGGGGTGGCGATAGCGGAACCTATAGAGCAATACCATGGGTATCCGGTGCGCCTTATCCTTATCGTTGACTATCTTTACGGCTAAAGAAAAATCTTCTTTAGTGTGGGCAGTGGAAGGGTGGTGTGTAAGTTGGTCTTGTCGTGACAGCAAGGCTAGCTAAGGTTAATGGTTGGAATAAGCCATGATTTTCTTCACTAATCCATCAAACGGGTTGGCGCTTGTTAGGGGAGAATGGGAACCTGACTTCCTATCACTTGCCGGATGACTTGCTATGTACCGTTCTGAAGACTCTCTGGTCGAGCAATATGCTCCGCTGGTTCGTCGCCAGGCATTGCAGCTTGTTTCGCGGTTGCCTTCTAATGTAGAACTCGACGATTTAATGCAAGCGGGCATGATGGGGCTGCTGGATGCCGTCAGGCGCTATCAGGTAGTGGTTGATGCCCAATTTGAAACCTATGCAGTAACGCGAATTCGCGGGGCGATGATAGACGAGCTACGCAGCCAAGACTGGTTACCACGTAGTGTGCGAAATAAAGCCCGTAACATCGAGGGGGCGATTGCCACCTTACGCCAGCGTTTAATGCGCGAACCCACCGAAAGCGAGTTGGCCGACGAGCTGCAAGTTAGTATTGACGAGTATCACCAATTACTGGACGAAGCGGCTGGTGTACAGGTGGTGCATTACGAAGATTTAGGCCTGCGTAACGAGAGCGACAGTCATGCCCTAGACTTTCTTTCCTCGAATGACAGTTCAGCGTATACCGATAACCCGTTTAATCAATTAGTATCTGGCGAATTGCGACTGGCGTTAATTCACGCCATTGATCAGCTACCCGAACGAGAAAAGCTATTGTTGGCGCTGCAATTTGAAGAAGACTTAAATCAAAAAGAAATTGCTGCCGTGATGGAGGTGACTGAAGGGCGCGTATCACAGTTACGTTCTCAAGCGATTGCACGTATTCGAGCAAGCCTAGCCAGTGCGAATTGGCAAAGCAGGCCTGAAGAAGTGGCCGAGCACATGCTGTTTTAAACCTTAGCTTATGTGGAGGCGTGTTTACTTAGCGTACACTGGCATGCGCTAAAGCCGCTTGATTATCACTTGGATCTGGCAGCTCGTTTGGCGCCTTTACGCGATCAAGGGGTGATGATTGTGGCCAGTGGTAACGTCGTCCACAATTTAAAAACCTTAAAGTGGCGTGAGCAACAATTAGCCTACGATTGGGCCGAACGTTTTGATGATGCAGTGCTTGAGCAAGTAACGCAACATCCTGACGAGATCTTGCGGATCTTAGAGCATCCAGATTATTCGCTTGCCGTACCCACGCCGGATCACTTTATTCCATTGTTGTATTTAACAGGTCTCGCAGCCGCGGATAAGGCAGCCCTAGAGCCTTTGTTGCGTAGTCACACTATGGGGTCGATTTCCATGACCTGTTACGGCCTTGATGCAGCAATGCCGTTACGCCAAGAGGTTAGTTGTGCAACACGTCTGCCCGAGGGAGTTCCGCCAGAGCAAAGCAATATGTGAGGGTGGCGGCTAAGGTGAAGAAGGAAGGGAGTAAGAATGTCTTCTTTTCTACCTTCCATCCTTGCTTCCGCTGATTACATTGTTGCCATCACCCGTTGCTTACTAACTGTAGTCGCGTCGTCTCTTCAGTGTGCGACACCAGAGAATGCACGGAGGCGTGTTTTTGCTGATGACTCTCAGTAGCGAGCACACGAATGGCAATATCTAGTTCATGGGTTTCGTGCTCGAGACGGGCAATGGTTTGGCCTAAATGCGTGACGAAGTCGGTATTTTGATAGGTAGTGCTATCAATTTGGCTGATGGCCTCGTTAATTTGCTGCAGGCCGCTGGCTTGTTGCACGGAAGCGCTGGAGATTTCTGCAATCACATCGCCCACTTGTTGGGCAGCGTCAACCATATTACGCATACTCTTACCAGCAACTTCCGCTTGCGTTACACCCGTGCTTACCAAATTAACAGACTCTTGAATCAGGGTTTTGATTTCTCCTGCCGCTTGTGAACTGCGCTGGGCTAAATTACGTACCTCACTGGCTACCACCGCAAAACCGCGTCCAGCCTCACCCGCACGGGCGCTTTCTACCGCCGCATTTAAGGCCAGGATATTAGTCTGGAAAGCAATACTTTCAATGATTGAAATGATGTCAGCAATTTGTTTAGAGCTTTGGTGAATATCTTGAATCGTTCCCACCAAATTGTTTACTTCAGAGCCGCCTTGTTTAGCGGCTTCCATGCTGCTGCTTGCTAGCTGGTTAGCAAGCATGGCGTTATCGGCATTTTGCTGTACGGTCGTGGTTAGCTCTTCCATGCTGGCTGCCGTTTGTTGCACAGAACGCGCTTGTTCTTGGGTACGTTCAGATAAGGTTTGGTTGGCATCGCGCAATTCACGAACGACTCGTTCTGCGGCACTGACACCACGCCGGGTTTCACCTGAAATGCCAGTTAGCCCCTTACGCATCAGATCAAGGTTAAAGAATAGACGCTGAATCTCTTCCATTCCTTGATGACGCAAGCCTTCAAGATTAAGCAGTAGGTTCCCTGTGGAAATTTGCTGTGCCACCATGGAGGCATGGCGAATCGGGTTGGCGATGCGCCGACTTAAATAACCAGCATATAAGGCAACGATCACGGCCATTAGCGCTGCGGGAATAAAGCGTAGCGTATTGAGTTCTTGTAGGGCGGGGTGGGCGACGCTGACTGCCGTAATGGCAATTGCGCCGACGGCAAGCGCAGTTAGACGGGTATGAGCCCCGCGAATGCTGTTATGAAAAGGGCGTTTCAAACTATGCAGTACCCAGCGCCATCCGGTGGGGACGATGGTACCGCGTTGCAGTTTATGGCCTCGTGTTTTCTTTTCGCGTATGCGTGTGTAGAACGCGTCGGCTCGTTTAATTTCGTCGCTTGAGGCCTTTACGCGTACTGAAGCATAGCCCGTTACGGTATCGTGCTCAAAAATGGGGGCGACAAGCGCATGCACCCAATAAAAGCCCCCGTCTTTGCGGCGGTTTTTCACTAAGCCCATCCATGGGCGGCCTTCTTTTAGAGTGTCCCAGAAGTCTTTGAAGGCTTCGGGCGGCATGTCAGGGTGGCGCACAATATTTTGCGGTTTACCCATAAGCTCATCACGCGCATAGCCGCTGACTTCGATAAATTCAGGGTTGGCGTAAGTGATGCGCCCTTTAAGGTCAGTCTTGGAAATAAGGTATTGCTCTGGACCAAGAATGGTTTCTTTATCCATAACAGGTAAATTGATACGCATAACGTTGTCCCATACTCCAACTGTAGGTGTTCGGGGAGGCGGTTGGTACAACAGGCGTAACCGCCCAACTAAAAACAATCAACTATCCAGAACAGCGATGGTCGTTGTCTTTGTTACGGGCGTATGACGATTTGTTTTAGGGTTAAATTAAATTTATATTGCTACCATAAGTGAGTTTATGCAATATTTTGACGCAATTGGAAGTTGCCTCTTTTTATCGTTTGTGCTCTAGCAGCTGCGGATCGTGTCGTATCGCATGCTTAGCCTGTGTTGATGCAGTCGCACTTAGGTTAAGCGTTGGGGCTGGAATATTAGAGCTAGACTGCATAGTGAGTACTTTGATAGCTTGTTCTAATTCTTGTGCACTAGCCGCCATTTCGTGCACTGTGCTACCAAG
>DATGRU010000009.1:0-8084 GCA_035303295.1 Paenalcaligenes sp. | reverse complement strand
ATCTGGTCCGCGCGTGGCACCGCACTTACGGCCTGCCGATTGTTATTTCGGCATCCAGCAATAACTATGGGCCGTATCAGTATCCAGAAAAATTGATCCCAGTTATCGTCGCTAAGGCCTTGGCCCATCAAGCTATTCCCTTGTATGGCGATGGCCTACATACTCGCGATTGGCTACACGTAGACGACCATGCTCGTGCCCTACTACGTGTTTTGCTGCATGGAAAAACAGGGGAAAGCTATAACATCAGCGCCGCTAACTGGCGCAGTAATCGCGACGTTATGGCGCATATTTGCCAAATTTTGGATAGCTTGCAGCCCCTAAATTCGGGGCAGTCGTACAGCACCTTGATTCAACACGTGGCAGATCGGCCGGGACACGACCATAAATACGCCGTTGATGCCACCAAGATCACCACCACATTGGGCTGGACTCCCCAAGTGGACTTTGAAGATGGGCTACAACAAACCGTAACGCACTACTGGGCGCGGTTTAAATCTTAAGCACTCGCCAACAAGGCTGCCCGCATAACAAACGGGCAGCGACGACGAGTAGGAACGGACGCCAGCGGCTTACTGCTGCGGATTATTAATATTACGGCGTCGAGCTGAAGCATCAATGCCAAGTTGCTTCAGTTTGCGATACAAGTGAGTACGCTCAAGACCGGTACGCTCGGATACCCGGGTCATGCTGTAGTTTTCACGGGCCAAGTGGTATTCAAAGTAAATACGCTCGAATTCATCACGGGCTTCGCGTAAGGGCAGCGTTAAGGAAATGCTGCCTAGATACGAATCGTCGTGCTCCGCTACTACGCCCGCCCCGCCTACCACTTGCGTTACCGCACCGGCAGCGGCTGGCGCTGCCGCGACACCACTTGCTGTCGCTGCACCACTCGTTGCTACACGGGCTGCCGCTGGTGGCTCGGCCGCTTTCGCTGGCACCACTACACGCTCTAAACCGGAAGCCACCGTTTGCAGCAACTTCTGCATGGTGATGGGCTTCTCTAGAAAGTCCACCGCACCAATGCGCGTTGCTTCAAGTGCGGTATCCACCGTAGCGTGGCCGCTCATCATTACTACCGGCATATCAAGTAAACCTTGAGATGCCCATTCTTTTAGCAGGCTTACCCCGTCTGTATCCGGCATCCAGATATCAAGCAACACCAGATCCGGGCGCGCGCGTAAGCGTGCAGCGCGTGCTTGCGCTGCATTCTCTGCTATTTCTACCGTATGCCCCTCGTCGTATAAAATTTCGGACAAGAGTTCACGGATACCAATTTCATCGTCAACTACCAGAATTCTGGCCATAAACCGTCCCTACGTACTTTTTACGCATTATCGTTGCCTTCGGCAGATTTTTCCAGTGAAATACTGTTTTTTGCCAGGCGCGTTAAGAGGATGGAAATGCGTGCGCCCCCCTCACGACGATTTGAAACATCAATTTTACCGCCGTGTTCCTCTATTATTTTCTTCACTATAGCAAGACCTAAGCCTGTTCCCGTTGATTTTGTCGTGACATACGGCTCAAAAACCCGAGAAAGCAACTTTTCATCAAAGCCGGGCCCATTGTCTGACACCACTAATCGTATCGCATGTACGTTACCATCGTCCCCCTCGATCATGCTCGTGGTTTGCACATCAATGCAGGCCTCGTGCATATCGCGTCCCTGCGTTGCTGCATCGGTGGCATTCGACAAAAGATTATGAATAATTTGCCGCAGTTGCGTGGAGTCTCCCTCGACAAGCGGTAACTCTGGTTCAAGCTTGACCTGCAATTTAACACTTAAATTGGAGTCCCGAACGACACCATCCACAGGATCCCAACCATACAGTGTTAATACTTCAGAAATCAACGCATTTAAATCAAGCGGATGCATTTGCGCGGGCGGCGTACGCGCATATTCGCGGAAATCATCCACCATCTTTTTCAGCGAACTCACCTGATTAACGATGGTATTGGTTGAGCGTGTAAGCATATCGGCATCCTTACCCTCCAGCTTATCCGCTAATTTTAACGCTAAACGTTCAGCAGATAACTGTATTGGCGTAAGGGGATTTTTGATTTCGTGCGCTAAACGTCGGGCCACTTCGCCCCACGCGACTAAACGGTTAGCCGAAATAATATCGCTAATGTCATCGAACACCACTAAGTAACCATTCGCCCCTTCATCCACCCGCAAAGGGGTACCGCGGGCCAGCAGGGTAATGGTGACGGGCTGCATATCGTGCTCACTGCCAAAATGCAGTTCAAACTGCTGCTGCCAGAATTGCCGCTCTGAACCCACCGCAGAATGTGCAGAAAAGGCGTCGCGTACGCGCTGGGCAAACTCTATTGCCTCGTTCACCATTTCCAGAGGCCGACCTTTTACGCTACGTAAATCCAAGCGCAATATACGCTGCGCCGCCTGATTAAATAACGTTAAGCGAAAAGCATCGTCAAAGACCAGTACACCGGATGACAAGCTACTTAAAATCGACTCTAAGTAGAAGTTAGTACGTTCTAGCTGCAAACTGTTGCGCTCAACCATGCGACGCGCTTCGTCCAACTGACGAGTCATTGCATTAAAGGAACGGGTTAATTGCCCTACCTCATCATCCACGGCTGATTCGGGCAATGGGCGATAATCCCCTACCCCTACCGCTTGCGTTCCCGCAGCCAATGCTAACAAAGGACGTACCAAGCGGCTGGAAATAGCGATGGCCGCAGCCATGGCTGCAAACACCGCCAAAATCAAAGCCAACGTTAAGGTAATACCATACAGTTTACGCAACCCCACGCGCGACAACGCCAGCTCTTGGTAATCCCTAAACCCTGCCTGCACCTGATTCGCATGACGCGCTAAATTTTCAGGAACGGGCTGGCTAACCTGCAGCCAACGCTTCTCGCTACTTTGGCCAAACGTCCCTAAATAAGCTTCACCACTGGTTAAAGGCAGCACCACGCGCAAGCGCAAACCCGTGCTGTCTTGAGACGCCCCCATCGGTCCATCATCCAGTTCGGCCGCAGCGTATTCACGCGCCACTCGCAAGTGATTCAACACATTTTGCGGTGGCATGGGTGGTAGGCTTACATCAAAACGCGAGGATGAAAAGGCCACCAACCGCCCTGCGCTGGTGAAAATCATGACATCACTTACGCCCGCACGTTCGCGTAAACTATTTAACAACACCCCTGGCTCACCATTGGTATCGTTCAGCGACCTAACCAAACCTTGGCTACGCTGCTTTAAATCATTTAATTGAGAATCCAGCGCGGCGCGCCCCAAATTCAGCCCCGACTCTAAGGCTGAATCAACCCGCACGTTAAACCAAGACTCAATCGACTTAGACATAAACTGCACCGACAACACATAAATTAAGGTGCCGGGCAAAATTCCAATAAGGGTGAAATACAGCGCGAACCGAGCGGTCATGCGCGCGCCAAACTGACGTCGGCGAATCTGGCGTATTAAACGTGCGCTAAGCAGCAGCACCCACGACATCAGGGCCACAGCCAACACACCATTTAACACCAGCAGAATATCGTACTGCTGGGCATAACGCGAAGCGTTCGCCGTGGACCACATCAATAGGCCAAGTAAGGCCAACGCACTAATCGTGGCAATAATCAGCGCCACCCGCAGCGCCCAGCGTAAAAACGAAGGCAAACGGTGGCGCAAACCGAGAAACCCAGACTTTCTCATTGGCAATGAAGGTGTCCTGATAGGTAGGCGTCAAAACTCACAACCCGACAAACCAACCACAGCCGCGGACTAATCCGTACACGGTGAATGGCAACGCCAAGGTCATGAAGCTACCCATTGTAATGGAAATACCCCAACCGCCAATCAAGGCGACTCCATTCTTTTATTAAACATGGAGCAACTCTTATTGCTCGACAAGAAAATTGTCCACAATCATTCACTGACTAGCTTCGACGGTATCTTTTTATCATCGCCCTACCTCCCCTCCCATCGCATATCAGTCCTTTCCCATTAAAACACCAAGCGGCCCTCTCATCTTCATATAAGGATAGACAGCCATCCTACATAAACCTGAAACTCAACGATTTCACCTGCTTAAACTGTGTACAATTAATTAATAAATTGTATTTAACAAAGTTCAATATAAAACAATTTAAGGCTTAGCCGCCCCCCCCTTGAACGGGCTACTAAGCAAGCTTTCAACACCTAGACCAGCCACTACCGGAGACAACCATGCCACCAAGCCGCTCTGCTGAAGCGTTCATTACCCAGCACATTGATACACACAGCGACACCGCTTTAGTGCATTTAAGCGAGCTGGTACGCACCCCCTCAGACAACCCACCCGGTGACTGCAAAGCCATTGCTCTCCTTGCCAAAACACAGCTAGAGGGGTTAGGTTTTACGGTAGAGACCTATCAAGTCCCTGAAGCCACCGTAACCGCACAAGGTATGCGCCACGTTACCAACCTCGTCGTAAGAGAACGGTTTGGTGAAGGCCCTGTGGTCGCGCTTAACGCACACGGCGATGTTGTGCCGCCCGGCTCTGGCTGGAGCGTAGACCCTTATAGCGCGCATCGTGAAGGCAACTGGTTATACGGACGCGGCGCAGCCGTTTCTAAATCCGACTTTGTCTCGTACGCCATGGCACTTCACGCCTTAAAACATTCAGGACTCGCCCTTAAAGGCAGCGTAGAGCTGCATTTCACGTTTGACGAAGAAATCGGCGGCTTACTGGGCCCCGGTTGGTTGCTAGCACAGCAAATCGTGGCACCCGATTATGTAATTTGCGCAGGTTTTAGCCACAACGTTATCGTGGCTCACAATGGTTGTTTACATCTGGAACTTAGCCTGCAGGGCAAATCGGCCCATGCTGCTGTACCCGACTCGGGTGTCGATGCGATTAAGGCTGCCGGCATCATCATCAACGCGCTTTATCGTTATAGCGACCACTTAGCACAGCGCCCCTCTACCACACCCGGCATTGACCACCCCACATTGGTCGTTGGCTTAATTGAAGGCGGTATTAACACCAACGTGGTTGCAGACCGCGTTACGTTGCGGGTAGACCGCCGCATCACCCCAGAAGAGAACCCTGAAGAGGTGGAAGCGGAAATCACCGCTTTGCTACAGCACGAAGCCAAGCGCTATACAGGCTTAACAATCGATATACGGCGAATTTTATTGGCTCGCCCCCTAAGCCCCACCCCCGAATCCAAGCGCTGGGCTAACATCATTGCGCAACGCGCAGCACAACAACTAGGCTCACCCGTTAGCGATAGTGCGGGATCACCGCTTTACACCGACGCGCGCTTATACGCCGAACGAGGCATTCCCACCATCATGTTTGGAGCGGGCCCGGTCTCATTATTAGAAGCCAATGGACACCGGGCCGACGAACGCGTCCCCATCGACACCTTAGCCATTAGCGCCAAAGCCATTGCCCTCGGTATTATTGATTTATTGGGCTATGCCTAAAAGGTGACAATATAGCGCTTCAAAAACACTGAGCCACACGCTGTGCTGCGCCTCATGGCAACGACTAAGGTTCACGCTGTATTGAAAAACCAAATTGTTTCCACGGGGTAGCCAGCGTCCACGCGCGACTATTAATGGCATCCACCTGAAAAGGTCGTGCTAACAACGACGTATTTAGACGCAACCGTATACGCCCAGAAAGCTCTTCCCCACTTTCTAGATCAGCCACCTCGGCAACAGCCCAGCCGCGAATTTGGCGTAAGGGCATTAAGGCATCGCTTAAGCTACTTTCAGGGATAAGTAGCTCACCGACCCCCACTCGCCATTGTCGCGTTAAGGCGTTATACATTAAGCGCCACGTACGGTTTGTTTTAACGACGGTCTTATCGAACCACCACCAACGGTCCTGAGTGATTTCCACCTCGGCCGTAAAATGCAGTGGCACCCCCTTATAGGCAGCTTCTTCCAATTCGGGGCTAAGCTCGAATGCTACATCGGCATCGATATATAGCCTGCCATCGCGCACCACCGGCTCTACATGCTGAATGTGCTCGGCCGCCCCTTCAAGCGACTCAATAAACGCACTACTTGGTTGCGGCTCATGGCTCTCTGGCTCTTGAATAACCACCGCCTCAGCAGGTTGCTCGATCGTTTCAGGCACACGCAACCCCTGCGCTACCGACGGCACAGTAAACATCGTCAAAACCGCGGCCAACAGCCCCAGAGCCAGCGTCTTTGATAAAAAAGAAGGGCTACGCATCAGCACGTTAATAACTACAACTCTTTACGGAACAAAGCATAAAAGAAACCGTCTCCCGACCCATGCCCTTGCTGTTTAGCAGTAGGCAAAATTTGGCCCGGCGCGGGAAGACGTTGTGCATCAGGGTGTCGATAGCTAAAGGCATCCGCCTGTACAGCACCCTCTTGAGGGAAGATAGAGCAGGTCGCATACAGTAAATGCCCACCCGGCTTCACCGTACGCCACAACGCATCGACAATTTTACGTTGTAATGCAGCGGTGGCCTCGACATCGGCATCACGTCGTAACCAACGAATATCAGGATGTCGGCGCACCACCCCCGATGCTGTACACGGCACATCGGCCAACACCGCATCAAAAGGCACCCCGTCCCACCATGCGTCTAGATTTGCTGCATCCGCCGCTTTAATCTGGACACGATCTGATTGTAAACCAAGGCGCTCAAGGGTATGGCCGACTCGCTCTAAACGTGTAGGATCGCTATCCAGTGCTACCAACGAGACATCCGCCTGCTCAAGCAAATGAGCCGTTTTACCACCGGGCGCAGCACACGCGTCCAGCACGTGCATCCCATCACGAATAGGCAATAAGTGGCCCGCCTGCTGCGCAGAATAATCTTGTACTGACCACCACCCTTCTGCAAAACCCGGCAGTTGCGTAACGGGTTGGGCCTGCTCAAGAATCACCGCCACACCACCCGGTGTCCACGCCTGAATACCGACCTGCTCAAACAGCGCTAACAAACGCTGTACCGAACACCGGCGCACATTCACCCTTAAACATAATGGTCCCGGCTCATTGGAGACCTGCAATATAGACTCATACTGTTTAGGGTAGGCTTTTTTTAAGCGCCGTATCCACCACTGTGGGTGATTCCATAGCGCTTCTTGCTTATTCAACACCGTCGCTATTAGCGTATCTCGCTCACGTAAAAAGCGACGCAAAGTTCCATTCACTAATGCCTTAAACGGCCGCAAGGCAGGCTCACTCTGGGCAGCTTCAACTGCTTGATCCACTACCGTATGCACAGCATAAATAGGTATATCCGGACGGTCGGCAAACACCTCGGGCTGCTGCTCTGCTTGCGCTGCCGTTTCCACCAGCGCTAACGACACCAATAACAGCGCCTCAAGCCACGCACTTTGTGGTTTGCGCGGCACCATCAACTGACGCAAATGACGCGCCATTCCCATACGCCGCAACACGTGATAGCTAACCGCCTGTGATGACGCACGCACAGAATCAGGCGTAGCCGCCAAACAATCGGTTAACGACTGCCCAGCCAATACCCCTTGAATATGGCGTGAACTGGCCACTAAGGTATCCGCGAGCGAGGGAGCTAAAAAAGAAGTAGTAGAAGACACGTGTTTGACACAAAATAAAGCTAGGGTTGCGGGAAACTGTAACACCTTTTGCTGGCTAAATATGTATCCACAACAAAACCGTAACATCAACGTACAAGATGACCACAGACGCTTGATTACAGTCGTATTTTCCGGTTACTGCGCTAGAAACACAAATAGCCACGCTACAGCGCATTTTTAGGTAGTCAATGCTACGATTTAGGCTTAGCTAACAACCCTTTTCAGACCATGACACAATACAAGCTCAATAACATCAGCCCCACTGTGCATGAAAGCGCGTACGTCGCTAACGAAGCCGTACTGATCGCAAAAGTACAACTGGACGCCAAAACCAGCATCTGGCCCTGTGCCGTGCTACGGGGCGACAACGAACTCATCCATATCGCCGAAGGCTCGAATGTGCAGGAGGGTGCCGTACTACACACCGACCCGGGCTTTCCGTTAAATGTGGGTAGAAATGTCACGATTGGGCATCAAGCCATGTTGCATGGCTGTAGCATCGGCGACGGCGCTCTAATTG
>DATGRU010000008.1:0-6601 GCA_035303295.1 Paenalcaligenes sp. | reverse complement strand
AGCGCTGCAACACACTGGCCACACCACCCACGTGATCTAGATCTGCATGCGACACCACAGCCACATCAATGCTATGTAACCCAGCCGTACGCAAATAAGGGTGAATAGTTTGACTGCCCACATCGGATTCTCGGCTACGTCTAACACCGGTATCAAATAGCAGCACGCTATGTGCTGTTTGGATAACCACAGCGCTCCCCTGTCCTACATCCAAGGCAGTCAACCGCCACTCGCCTTCTGCCAGTCGTTCCCTACCCCAAAACAAAAACGGTAGGATCAACAGCCAAAGCAACTCTTTAGCGGGAAGTGTACGTGGACTTAGTGCGCCCACTACGCCGATAAGGGCTAAAACGAAGCTCCATGCAGGGGCCGCTGCAACAGGAATACTGGCAATAGGTAAGGCGCATAGCCAAATGGTTGGCACCATCAGTAACTCGATTAAACCGTGGCTTAGCCATGCCACCCATGCTGACACCGGATCCAACACAGCAAATAAACTGGTTGCCGCAAACAACAAGGACAACGGGGTGACCAATAAGCTAATTAACGGAATCGCGTAGGCGTTCGACAACGGCGAAATTAACGAGATCTCATTGAACAGCAGGGCCAATGGCGGAAACAGCGCAACGGTAATGAATAGCTGCCACACCGAGGCAGTTTTTAGATTGTCCCACCAACGGTTTAACCCACGCCGACGTTGTTGGCTTTCACCCTGCCAAATTCCACACGCAAACAGCACAGCCACCGCCCCAAATGACAACCAAAAGCCACTGCTTAAAATTGCCCACGGATCAAGCACCAACACTGCTACCGCTGCCACCGCTAGTATTTGAGAGGCTTGTAGCGAAAGGCGCCATGCATAGGCCAGCACAATAATAGCGAGCATTAAGAAAGTACGTTGTGCAGGCACACCCCAACCTGCGATGACGCAATACATACCCGCAATCACCACGGCGATATACGATGCGACCGTTTGAGCAGGCACCCATTCTGCACAGTTTATTTTTCCGATACGCAAGCGTCGCCACACCCATGCAGCCAGGGCTGCCACCAACGAAGCAATTAAGGTCACATGCGCGCCACTAATGGACACCAAGTGGGTTAAACCTGAACGATTAAAAATTTCCCAGTCACCAGCAGGAATACTGGCTTGATCGCCAATACTTAAGGCGGTGATCACGCCCCCGTAACGCTTAGCTTCTAAAAAAGGCAACATCCGTTCACGTATGGCATGACGTAAGCTTTCTGCCTGCACGCCTAAGGACCGCTTTGTTACCGGCTTCACTTCTACTAAGCGCGGACTACCCCGTATATTAGCTATTGCCCGAATACCTTGCGCAAACAAGTACGACTCATAGTCAAAGCCATGAGGATTCAAGCTGCCATGCGGGGTCTTAACAATGACATTGGCCTGCCATATCTGTCCGGGATGTAACTCAGGAAAACGATGTTTTTTGGGTGTCGCATACGGCCCAGCCCAACCCGGCGCATTCCAATTAACCAGAATCCGTTGGGGCACACCAGTCGGCCGACTTTCAAGCACCTTTGCCACAAACTGCCGACTATCCGGTCGTAAGCGAGGTAGTTCGACAATTTCAAACACCAACTTCGAGACGCGGTTTTCATCCTCGGCAGGAAGCTGATCGGCCAATCGAGTAACAGCGGCATACACCCCAATAGCGAAGGCCGCCAAGGCAAACAGCATAGGGATAAGACACACCAAAACACGATGTCGCCATGCTTGATCTGACAAACGAATAGCGGCAAAAAAAGCCAAAACGCCGACTAACAACACCACGGCCACAACGCGCAACGACGGTAATTCCGGCAAACGCTGCACCGCGAAGGTAGCCGCCACATAACTTAACGCTGCCCACCGCCCTGAAAAAGCTATGCCAGCAACGCGCACTGCCCCACTCCTATTCCAAGCAAAGGAATAAGGCTAACGACTTACAAGTATTGATGAATGGGATGTGGGAATAACTTAGCGTAGAGCAATAGTACGGAACACGTGGACACAGCCAATTAATTCGTCAACTGTAAACGTGGCAAGATGGACTGCACATTCAAGGTGGTTTGCTTGATGACTGTTGCCACCGCTTCCCCACGCAATTCGGCCAAGCACTGAGCAATCGCCAGCAATTCTTTAGGCTCATTGCGGTTTGAATTAGTCGGTGGTGTCGCTTGGGGGCCTAACCAAGCTGGAGGAATATCCGGCGCGTCCGTTTCCAAGACAATACTTTCTGCAGGTAGGTCGGTTGCCAAACGCCGAATTTGTTTAGCGCGCGTGTAAGTCATCGCGCCACCAAAACCAAGCTTAAAACCACGGTCCACTAATATTTGCGCTTGTTGCCAGCTACCGTTAAAGGCATGGGCGATTCCTGTTAAATCAGGGTGTCGACGAATGAACTTGGTAATTAAGTCGACCGAGCGTCGTACGTGCACAATAACCGGTAATGATCGCGCCGCAGCAATTGCCAACTGAGCCGAATAAAACTCTATTTGCTTGCGTCGCATCGCTTCAGTGCAAAGGGCTGGTACGAAAAAATCCAAGCCAATTTCCCCTACCCCAACAAATTTTGGGTCATCCAGGGCATGATCAACCGCGTGCTCTAAGTGCACAAGATCATCGGAAGTGGCTTTTGCAATATATAAAGGGTGAATACCCAGCGCATAATGCACGCTGGGATGCTGAGCAGCGAGTTCCGCAACCAAGGGAAAATTATAGCGAGCAACCGCAGGCACAATGATTGCGCCAACACCCTGTGCTAGAGCACGGCTAACAACGTGATCTCGATCGCTATCGAATTCACTGGCGTCTAGGTGGCAATGACTGTCTATGAGCATAAATTAAGGCTAACACCCAATATCAGTTGCCGTAAACCCGTTATTCCGCCACTTCAGCAGAGGCCAGCGTACCATCGGACATTAGCAATCGACGATGCGCTAGGGCCGCTAAAGACTGGTCATGTGTGACGATAACTAACGCTGTTCCCAAATCAGCATTAATACGACGGAGTAGCGCAAACATATCATCGGCTGTGTGCCTATCTAAGTTACCTGTCGGCTCATCCGCCAACACGCACGCAGGCTGATTCACCAAGGCACGCGCCAAAGCGACCCGTTGCCGCTCCCCGCCCGAAAGCTGTCCGGGATAATGGTGGATACGATGTGCTAAGCCCACCTGTTCTAAAAACACAGCTGCTTGCTCGCGCGCCGCTGCACGCGATTCACGCCGTACGATCAGTGGCATGGCCACATTGTCCAAGGCGCTGAATTCAGGCAGTAAGTGATGGAACTGGTACACAAAGCCCAACGACTGATTGCGCAGCCGACTCCGCTGCTTCTCATTTAACCCCCCAACCGCCTCGCCATGTATATAAACACTGCCTGAGGTGGGATGATCTAATAATCCCAATATGTGCAATAAGGTGCTTTTACCAGAACCCGACGCCCCAATAATAGACACCATCTCACCCGGGTAAACCGCTAAAGACGCGCTCTTTAGAATTTCTATCGTTTGCCCTGAGGCTTCTTCGTATTGAACCGAAACCTGCTTCGCTTCAATAACTGGCGTTTGCTTTTGTGCTGATTCTGCCATGGTTGATTGCTGTAGATTAGTCATGACGTAACACCTGTGCCGGCTGTAACGTCGATGCACGCCAGCTTGGGTATAAGGTGGCGAGTAAAGACAACACAAAGGACGTTACAGCAATAATAACGATGTCACTAAGCTGCGGGTTAGACGGCATTTCACTGATAAAGTAGATTTGCTCAGGCAAAAATTTGCGGCCCACCAAGTTCTCGATAAACGGCACAATGACATCAACGTTATAGGCGACCAGCGTACCAAAGCCCACACCTAACACCGTTCCCACCACACCAATTAGCGAACCTTGCACTAAAAATATGCGCGCCACCTCGGCAGGGGTTGCACCCAAGGTGCGCAAAATTGCGATATCGCTACGTTTATCTTTAACCGCCATCACCAGTGAGGACAGCAAATTAAAGGCTGCCACTGCCACGATTAAGGTAAGGATCAAAAACATCATTCGCTTCTCGGTTTGTACCGCTGCAAACCAAGTGCGATTATTTTGGGTCCAATCCATCGCGTACACACCTTTGGGTAAACTGCTCATTAACTGTTGAGCGACCTGTGGTGCTTGATGCATATCAGCAATGCGCAAACGCACACCACTGTTTCCACTGTCGCGGAATACCCGCGCTGCATCGTCTACGTTAATAAAGGCCAATGACGCGTCGTACTCATAGTGCCCCGAGGAAAATATACCCTCTACAGTGAACTGGCGCATACGCGGTGAAAAACCCGCCGGCGAGATAGAGCCCTGCGGTGCCATCAGCATCACCGTTTGCCCGGGACGAACGCCAAGAGCATCGGCCAATTGGCGACCTAACACAATACCAAAGTCGCCCGCTTTAAGTGCTGTCAATTCACCGCTTAGCATTTGATCGGCCAACTCGGAGACCTGTGTTTCGGTGGCCGGATCCACCCCCCGAATCTGTGCTCCATTTAACACGTTGTTGCGCACAATCATGCCCTGAGCCGCTACAAAAGGTGCCGCACCCGTTACGGCATCATTACGACGAGCGGCCTCAGCAATACCTTCCCAACTCTTTAAAACTTCAGCATGCGCAAAGCCCGGGTAATACAACTCGATATGCGGTAACACGGACAGCATTCGATCTCGAACCTGACTTTGGAAGCCATTCATAACAGAAAGCACTACAATAAGCGCAGCAACGCCCAATGCAATGCCCGCCATCGAACTGGCGGCAATAAACGATACGAATCCATCGGTGCGCCCACCCACTCGGCGTTTAGCCCGTGCTAAACCGGCATAACGCGCACCTACCCAAAACTCAAAAGACATAAATTTTGTCACCGCAAGTTATCAACACAACAGTCCTCTATGCAAATCGTACTATCAGGCGCCCTTCCCGAACCGCATCAAGCACGAGAACTCTTGATACACGTCGAGCAAAAGGCCCCTACTTTGACACGCTGGCTCGATCAAAGCGATTGCCAAATACATCAAATCGTAACGGCAGAGGCTCGCTGCACAGCGTTAGAAGCATGGCAATTACACCATGCTGGCTTTACTGCACAGCCCGCTCAGCATCTTAGCGCAGGTCTAGGGCCTTTGTTGGAAAAAAATCCAAATCACTCAGACACCGCTACGCAGCAAGCCACTTGGTTAGCCGAACTGGTTCACATTGCACCATCTCGGGATGGTGCTGCATTAATACCCGCTTCGGCCTTGGATATTACCGAGGCTGAGTCCGCCGAATTACTAGCCAGCAGCCAACAATGGTTTACGGATACCGTTTTTAACGTTGCACTTGACTCGGCCTCGCATTGGCAAATTGAGGTACCCGATAGCTTCGTAGCCGGCCCTGCTAGCCCCACGCTGGTTAGCTACAGCGCCGTCAATGACTGGTGGGAACAAGACCTCGCCACCCGCCCGTGGCGCCGTTTAATCAACGAGCTACAAATGTTTTGGTTTAACCACCCAGTGAATCAAGCTCGCGAGCAGGCGCATAAGCTGCCCATTAACAGCCTGTGGTTAGTAGGCGGAGCTAGCCGCGATCAATTCACGAATTTATCCGGCCAACACAACTACGAACTGTACACCGATCTGGCTGAGGCCGCCGCACGCCACGACTGGGGCACTTGGCTAGAGCAACTTGCTGGCTTAGAGCGCAACCTATTCGCGCCCCTCGCTAAAGGAAATACACCCCAACTGGTACTATGCGGTACCGATCGTTATATACAAACCCAAACCGCAAACCCATCGTTGCTACAACGGTTATTCAATCGCACTAAGTCTGACTGGAGAAAAGCGTGGTCACCCCTGTAGTTCTGGCTCGCACCCCCAACCCTGCCGCCACGCAGGAACTGATTCAAGCTGGGGTACACCCACTTCTGGCTCGCCTAATGGCCGCACGCGGCGTCACCGACCCACGTGAGTTGTCTTCACGTTGGGCCGACATGCTTACACCCGACCGCTTAAACCAAGTACAGCAAGCCGCTAACTTCTTAGCGGACGCCATTGAAGAGCAAAAGCGCTTATTAATCATTGCTGACTACGACTGCGATGGCGCTACTGCCTGTGCAGTAGCGGTACGTGCACTAGCTGAAATGGGGGCCGATGTTGATTTTTTGGTGCCGAATCGTTTTGAAACCGGCTACGGCTTATCGCCTGCTATTGTCGACTTGGCCCTACAACACCGTAACGGCAAACCCGATGTATTAATTACCGTTGATAATGGTATTGCTAGCGTTGAAGGTGTAGAGGCCGCGACACAATTGGGTATAGACGTTGTCGTCACCGACCACCACCTTCCCGGCGACACTCTTCCCAACGCCGCCGCGATTGTTAACCCCAATCACCCAAACTGCGGCTTTCCATCAAAAAACCTAGCCGGCGTGGGCGTGGTCTTCTATCTTATGCTGGCATTGCGTGCTGAACTGCGCGAACGCGGTGCTTTCGATGTAGAAGATCAGCCTCGATTAAACCGTCTTGCCGATTTAGTGGCGCTGGGCACCGTTGCGGACGTCGTTAAATTGGACGCCAACAAT
>DATGRU010000007.1:0-4023 GCA_035303295.1 Paenalcaligenes sp. | reverse complement strand
TGGTTAGCTCAAGATTGTTTGAGCAGTTTGTTTACCCATTAATCGTTGGGTTTAATAGTGTGCCAAAAGTTGCCTTGGCGCCTTTGTTTGTAGTGTGGATGGGAACGGGCTCTGAGCCAAAAATAGCGATTGCATTTTTGATTTCAGTGTTTGCAGTCATTGTGGACACAGTGCATGGTTTTAAATCAGTTGATAACGATTTAATCGATTTATCCAAAGTGCTAAAAGCCAGCAAAATTGATGTGTTCATGAAGATTCGTTTTCCCAGTGCTTTGCCTTCCATCATTGCGGGTTTAAAAGTAGCGCTATCGTTGGCGTTGGTTGGAGCCATCGTGGGTGAATTCGTTTCCTCACAAAAGGGTTTGGGCTACATCATCATGAGCGCTCAGGGCGTTTTTGACACGGTGCGGGTGTTTTCTTCATTGATGATACTGGCTGTAATGGGCATGCTTTTATACGTACTACTAGTGGGTTTTGAAAAGTTTTTTATATCTTGGCGACATGCATCTGACTAATATCGGGGGTAACTGATGCAGTTTTTGTTACGCATATCAAAATTGATAGACGGCCTAAATAATTTTGTTGGCCGTTCTGTCATGTGGCTGGTTCTAGTAGTCGTATTCATTAGTTCCTTAAATGCTATTTCCAGAAAATTATTTCACGTCAGTTCGAACGCGTGGTTGGAATTGCAATGGTATTTATTTGGTGCCATCTTTTTATTAGCGGGCGGGTATACCTTACTTAAAAATGCGCACGTAAGGGTCGATGTAGTTGCAAATATGCTGTCAGAGAAAAAGCAAATTGCAATCGAGATTTTCTGTACGATTTTCTTCCTGATGCCCGCAGCCTTAATCGTTTTGTATTTTTCCTGGCCGGTATTCATCGACTCGTATGTTTCCGGCGAAGTCTCGTCAAACTACGGTGGTTTGATCCGGTGGCCAGCTAAGCTGCTGATTCCTATTGGTTTCACCTTGCTTATTTTGGCTGGTATTTCTCATTTAATTAAGTGTGTAGGGTTTTTGATGGGGGTGTCTCCGAATCCGACTCGAAATCTGCAAAGTAAAACCGCAGAAGAAAAGTTGGCTGAGGAAATCGCAGTCCGAGCAGAGATCAAAACAGCGAAAAAATAAAAGGTGTGCTAATGGCTGGTTTTATAATAGCTAACATGGCTCCGATCATGTTCGTTAGTTTGATGTTGTTCCTGATTCTGGGCTTTCCAGTGGCCTTTGCGTTGGCTGCTAACGGGGTGCTATTCGGGCTGATCGGGATCGAATTAGGTTTATTCAATATTTCGTTATTTCAGGCGTTACCCTTACGCGTGTTTGGTGTAATGGCTAACGATACACTGCTGGCAATTCCATTCTTTACTTTTATGGGGTTGGTGCTCGAGCGGTCGGGCATGGCGGAAGACTTACTGGACACCATTGGTCAGTTGTTTGGCCCAATGCCAGGCGGTTTGGCGGTTGCCGTGGTCTTAGTGGGTTCGGTTTTAGCTGCAACCACCGGCGTGGTGTCAGCATCCGTGATTTCCATGGGTTTGATTTCGCTGCCGATTATGCTGCGCTACGGTTATGATCGGCGATTATCAACTGGTTTGATCGCTGCTACCGGTACATTGTCGCAAATTATCCCACCATCGCTGGTACTGATTGTATTGGCCGACCAATTAGGTCGTTCAGTTGGTGACATGTATAAGGGCGCGATCGTGCCTGCAGGCCTGCTGATACTGGCTTACCTTATATACGTGGGCATTATTACACTCCTTAAACCTGTAAAAGTGCCAGCAATACCGAAAGAAGACTTGGTTTTCCGTCAAGCCGATGGTTCTTCTGGCAATATGTCGCTGGCTGTATTAATGGCTGTGTCCATTGTTTTATCCTGGTTCGCTTTCCGTTTTGGCGTGGATAGCGCTGGTATGGCGATGGATGAAAAAGCGGTGATTGCGGTACTAATCTGGGGTGCCATCATTTTTACTGCTGCGGTGGTAAACAAAGTGCTGAAGTTAGGTATGTTGTCAATCATCGCTGAGCGTGTCACGTTCGTATTGATTCCACCGCTAATCCTCATTTTCTTAGTATTGGGTACGATCTTCTTGGGTATTGCTACCCCTACAGAAGGTGGTGCGATGGGGGCCGTGGGTGCGGTGGTTATGGCGCTAGTTCGTCGCCGTTTAACCATGGATCTGCTGAAGCAGGCAATGGAAACCACGACTCGCCTAGCATGTTTTGTGATGTTCATCCTAATCGGTTCCACCATCTTTACGCTGACATTCCGCGGTGTGAGCGGTGACTTATGGGTGGCGTCCTTGCTAACCGAATTGCCTGGTGGTGAATTAGGCTTCCTGATTTTAGTAAGTGTGCTGGTCTTCGTATTGGCCTTCTTCCTCGACTTCTTCGAGCTGGCCTTTATCGTGGTGCCATTGTTGGGCCCAGTTGCAGAGTCTTTAGGTATTGACCTGATCTGGTTTGGTGTGTTGCTTGCTGTTAATATGCAAACTTCATTTGTGCACCCGCCATTTGGCTTTGCCTTGTTCTACCTGCGTTCGGTGGCACCGAAGGAAGACTACGTTGATTCCCATACCGGTAAAACCATTCCTGCGGTGAAAACTGGCGACATTTATCTGGGTTCCATACCGTTTATCTGCATTCAGTTATTAATGGTTGCAGTGGTGTTAGCCTTCCCAGGATTGGTCACTCACTATAAAGGTGTGGCTACAGAGATCGACTACAGTACAGTAGATATGAACTTTGATAGTGGGTACGGTAGTGATGACGCCTATGGTTCGGGTTCGCCATATTAAAGGTGTGTAGGGACGGGAATGGAAGGCATTGATGTACTGGTACTTCGTACCTTAGCTAACTGGAGACAGAAGGGTCACGGTGGGTTGCTGGTAACAGTGATACAAACCTGGGGCTCGTCTCCCCGTCCCGTAGGGGCCGTGATGGCAATATGCGATAACGGCCAAGTAGTTGGATCAGTGTCAGGCGGATGCATTGAGGACGACTTAATTCGTAAGTATGTGCACGAAGCTGAATGGGAAGACCTACACCAAGCACCGCCCCAGCTGTTGAAGTATGGTGTGTCGGCCGAAGAGGCACACCAGTTTGGCTTGCCCTGTGGTGGCACCATCGAATTACTGCTTGAACATAATCCTGACGCTAACCGTCTAGATCAGCTGGTTGATAGTTTGGATGCTGGGCAGTTAATGGTGCGTACGGTGAATGTGTACACGGGCGACGTGTCACTTCGTTCAACCTCGCAGCCTGAAGTGCTTGCCTTCGATGGAGAACACTTACACGTAACCTTCGGCCCCGCTTACCGTATGTTCTTAACGGGGGCAGGGCAGTTAAGTGAATACTTAGCTACCATGGCGCTGTTCAACGGTTTTGAGGTGACGCTATGTGATCCGCGTGTAGAACACCGCAGTGCGTGGGCTGTACCGAAGGTTAAAGTGGTGACGGGCATGCCCGATGACGAACTTATCGCGTTTAATCCCGATAAGCGTTCGTGTGTGATTGCCCTTAGTCACGATCCTAAGCTGGACGATTTAGTCTTGCTTGAAGCACTTGAATCTGAAGCGTTTTATGTTGGCGCTATCGGCTCTCGGCGCAATGCCGAACTGCGTAAGCAGCGCATGATCGAGTATCTGGATCAAACCCCAGAAAGTATGGCGCGTCTTAAGTCGCCAATTGGTATTTATATTGGTAGCAAAACCCCATCTGAAATTGCGGTCAGCATTATGGCCGAAGTGATTGCGGTTAAAAATAACGTGAATCTAACGCCTGAACACAATGTTCAGTACGTGAAAGATCAAAGCAGTGACCCCACGCTAAACTAAACTGCAGTTGGTTTTTGCCTCTTCAGTAAACCGTTGTTTCTTCATTATTAAGCAAAACGCCGTGTTCCCTGAAAACGAGTAGAATAATTCTGTAAGCTTCAAATACATTCCGATAATAAAGCCAATAATAGGGGGCACGGAATCGATGACTTTTCAACAGTTAGAAGCGTTCTATTGGGTCAGCA
>DATGRU010000006.1:0-5963 GCA_035303295.1 Paenalcaligenes sp. | reverse complement strand
ATGGTGGCGCCGCAGGTGGCGTTGGTTAGCGATGCTGCGCACCGTGTGCATCCTCTGGCGGGCCAAGGCTTGAATTTAGGCTTGGGCGATGTAGATGAACTAATTCAGGTTTTAGCAGACAAACCCAAGCATGCCAGTGTGGGTGATTTGCGGGTGCTAGAGCGTTATCGCCGAGCACGCGCTGAGCCCATCGCTGCGATGAGTTTCGTGACGGATAGTTTGCATCGCTTATTTGCGGTGCAGGCCACGCCTGTGGTGTGGTTACGCAATACAGGCATGTCCATTGTTAACAAGCTGCCATTTATAAAGCGTCAGCTTATTGCCAATGCTGCAGGCGTTCATAAAAGGGTGTCTAAACCCTAAGTTGTGCAGCAGGAGTTTTTAATGAAAGTTTTGCATTCGATGCGGGCACTGGGGCTGGGGCTGGCTCTTTGCTTGGGTGCCGCTCAGGTAGTGGCGCAAGAAGTCGCCCCAACCGCTGCTAATACTGAAACCTCGTTAGGTTTAAACACCGAGTCTGCAGTACGCGATTCCGTACAGACTGAGCGTTTAGAGCGCATTCGTCAGCGTTTCGAGGCAGGGTTTGAGGGGGTTGATGTTGATGAGGTGCGTGCAACACCGTTTGCCGAGCTGTACGAAGTTCGTATTGCTAACGATGTGCTTTACGTAAATGAAGAGGTTGATTTTGTATTGCAAGGCGCCCTAGTGGATGTGGCGTCGCGTACGGATCTTACTGCTATGCGCCTAGAAGATTTGCGTCGTGTGGACTTTTCGAGCCTACCGTTGGATCAGGCGGTGTCCTACACCAAAGGTGATGGCAGTCGTCAATTAGTGGTGTTTGAAGATCCCAATTGTATTTATTGCAAGCGCCTGCATCAAAGTTTGAGCGAAATCGATGACGTTACCGTTCATACCTTAATGTTCCCCATATTAAGCCCTGATTCACGGGTTAAAGCAGAGAGCGTGTGGTGTGCTGAGGATAGCGCAGCAGTGTGGCAAGCTTGGATGTTAGAAGGGGTTGAGCCCCCGGCAGCGACGTGTGATAACCCTATTGAGCAAACCTTGGCATTGGGTATGAGCTTAGGGGTTAGGGGGACGCCCGCGTTGATTTTTAGTGACGGTAGTCAGGTCGGAGGATGGTTGCCGACGGATCAACTGGAAGAGAAGCTAGATCGCATTCCGTAACATCGTTTAAGCCGTTTATGTTTCATATAAAGCACTGACTTGTCAGTGCTTTTTTGTTATTAGGTGTCAACGTATCTGTTTGTTTCAATTGTTAGGCTATTTCCTCTGGTAATCACCTAGCGCTTTTGCCTTTTTATCGGCTCAGTTCGCGCCATAATTGTTATTTTTAGACAAGATTTTCGTATTTGTTAAAACCTTGACGCTTTTTGACGTTTTCAACGTAGTACCCGTGCAGAAAATAAAAGATACTTAATTAAGGCGCAATAATAGGCGATTGTTGCGTGGTTGTTGCGCCTGTATAAGGCAGAAACAAAATGGAATATGTAAAACAACTGATCGTTGTATTTGATGTTGCTGCACGATGTCACGCGATGGAAAGTGAGTTGGCTCTAATCGGGGCGAAAGCGAAAGTACTGCCAAACCGTTCATCAGGCGTTAAGGCGGTGCTGGACAATGAGTATTCACAGGCTGAAATCCTGATTCTGTATGCGGAGCCCGAGCATTTAGTCTCCACAGTGGCCAGTTTGCGTTCAGCCACTCCTGTTAGCGGCATTGTGTCCGTTGCTACGTTGGCCGATCCGGCGCAGCGCGCTGAGCTGTTGCTATCAGGGGCTGATGCGTATTTTCCGCCGCATGCAAGCGCGGCTGAACTCGTAGCCATGCTAGAGGCTCTACGACGACGTTCTGCTGGGCGCAGTGCGGATCAGGAGACGGAGGCGCCGTCCCCTAAAAAAGACACGCCTAAGGCTGCACCGTGGACGGTTAAGGATAATGGTTGGACGTTGATCAGCCCTAAAGGGGTTGAAGTAAAGCTCACTTACGGTGAAAAACACTTTATTGAACTGCTACAAAGTAGCCCCGATCGCCGAGTCAGCCGCGAGATATTGATGGCGAGTAAAGTGGGCAACTCCGAGAATAGTCGGGCGGTTGATTCACTAATTAGTCGTTTACGTCGCAAATCGGTGGTAGCAGGGGCAGAGCTACCTATTAAATCGGTACATGGTTGGGGCTACAGTTTCGCTGGGCATTTTGCAGGCGAAGAGCCGGAGCCAGCAGTTAGCGCTTTGGTTCAAGCAGATCCCTTAACCGTACAAGTAGATGATCGCCAGCATTTCGTGGTGGTGAGCGAAATTCAAGAGAGCTATGCTCACCGTAGCAGTACGCCACCGGTCGCCTTAGTGATGATGTTTCAGGCGAAGGTGAACGCGACTACAGGTATGCAGGATGGGGTGGAAGCCCAATTGCACTGGCGCTTGCGAAATGGTGATATGGCCCGCTTGGAAGGCGTTCATTACGACAGTCTGGATATGGCCACCTTGTGTTGGTTGTACGAGTGTTGCTTGCAGGTGCTGTGTAATGAGTTAAAAAGCTGGGCGAGCGAATACGAGTTACGGATTCCTATTACCTTAAAGGTACCGCTTGCGGTGCTGATGCAGCTGTATCAGCCGTTAATTCAGCGTCTGCTAGCGTTGGGCTTGAATGATGGCAGTTTAGAGCTTGCGTTAACCAATTACGATGTGGATGCTGAAAACTCGGCGATTCAAGAAATGCTAAGCATGCTGGCTACATTAAATGTGCCTGTATGGCTGGATAACTATACTAGTCGTTCGGACAACCTAACGTATCTCGAACTATGGAAGTTGCACGGGGTACATTTGTCGTTCAGCAAAGAAAAAACGTTCTTGCCTGCTAATCAACTGAAGTCCTTAATTATGATGACGTGCAAGTTATGTACGAGTCTGGGCTTGAAAACGGTGGTGACGGAAGTGTCATCTGCAGCCGATAGAACGGAGTTGTACGACGTGGGCGCAGATTATCTGCATGGGGATTTTATTTCATTACCCTTATCGCGTGACGGTTTGTTGTTAGCCATGGCAAGTGGCCAAACCTCTTAATCGCACACGCAGTAAACCTAATAAGGCAGCAATTAGTAATAGTTCTTATTATCAATTGACGCTATGATGTCTGTTTTGTCTGATTAGCGGTGCATTGCTTGGCTAGGGCGTCATGTCTTCAGCTTGGCAGTGCAGCGGCTGTGATAAAGCGACGTACATGGTTTCCCATTCTTTTTTGCGACGGCTTTGCGTAGCTTCGTTGTTCATGTTGCCCCTCGTTGCAACGGCCTCTACAACGGAGCACCACCGGTTTTTACATTTACAAGCGGGCGAGCTGGTGCGCGGCGTATGGGAAGGCCCTTATTCGGCTTCGTTAGACGTTATTGATCCTTTGTTGCGAACGCGAAATCTGAAAAGCGACAACTATGAAAAAGATGATTTTGTATGGTTGGCGCCAGAGACAGGCGTGTATCAGTTACGTTCTAGCGGGTTAACCAACGACTACGGGCCTTCCCTGCAACGCGTTGTGGCGCCACCGGTGAAAGAGCATAAGCCCACCGCTGCATATACTGAGCTAAGCAGTCCAACATTGCAGCGATTGCAGCAGCAATTGCAGGATGGAGGGGATAGCAGCGCGTTCTGGCAATGGGTCGAACAGCAAACGACTCCTTTAGTAGAACCCTACAGTGATACCCACAAACGGGTTAGCTTTTTATGGCGAGGTGAGCACCGTAACGTTAGGTTATTTGGTGGGCCAGCTACTGAGCCTGTGTGGATGCGCCGGTTGACGCACAGCGATGTGTGGTTTGCTACGTTTATTCTGGCGAATGCTGCCGAGTTTAGCTATCAAATTGCGCCCGATGTGCCTACCGTAGAGCAACTGGGCGCACGGGCAAATCGGCGTTTAGTACTCGCGACAGCGCAAGCAGACCCCTATAACCCTCGGCGTTTTGGTGCAGGTAGCGGCGCGACAAGCGATTCCTTTAGCTACAGTTCCGTGCTGCGCTTAGAGCAGGCTCCGGCACGGCTGGCGTTCGAGGAGCACAAGCTGACGGGGAAGCTGAGCGTTCATCGTTTACCTAGCCGTATCCTGAACAATGAGCGGGACATTGCCTTGTATCGTTCGGCCTCGACCAGCACCGAGCGGCAGCTATTGGTTTTGCTGGATATGGGGCCGTATTTATCGCGGGTTAAAGCGCCCCAGTTGCTTAGTTATTTAGAAAAAATTGGCTGTTTGCCAGCTACCGATGTGGTGATGGTGGCAAACCCCAGCGCGCAAACCCGTACGCAGGAGTTACCCCCAAATCCGGATTTTGCCGACTTTATTGTGAACGAGGTGTTGCCGTTTGCGGCGGCTCAGGGCATCTCAGCACCGGCATCACGCAGGATTATCGCCGGATCCAGCTTCGGTGGTCTGGCCTCAACCTACGTGGCGCAACGCTATCCCGAAGAGATCCCTAATGTGATCAGTTTGTCGGGCTCGTATTGGTGGGCTCCAGCTGATGAGGATCCGGAATGGACCGCTCGACAGTTACAACAACACGAAGCGTTACCGGTTCAATTTTTCTTAAGTGCGGGCGAATACGAAGGGGGGTTGCCCGGTCGTCCTAACTTGCTTGATAGCAATAAACGCTTATTACAGGTGCTACAGCAGAAGGGCTATGCGGTGCATTTTGAGCATTATTACGGCGGCCACGACTATTACAGTTGGCAGCGTTTACTAGCGAACGGTCTTTTGCATTTTCATCTGCAAGCTGAGCAGTGTGCGTCATGAAAAACACCCCAAAGGTTGGATGAAAATCCAATTTTTGGGGTGGGGGTCAAAAAGTGTTTTTTAAGTCGGCGGCTATAAGCGTGCTTCTACTTTATTGATCCAGCGTGGCGCCGCCATCGATACGCAAGTCATGCAAAGTAATGTGGCTGGCTTGCTCGGATAATAAGAACAATACCGCATCAGCAATTTCGTCGGCGGTAGCAATTTTTCGTAAAGGGATACCTAAACGGTATTGGTCCAAATTGCCGGCGATCACTGTTTCCCGTGAGCTACCTTGCTGCCACATGGCCTGCTGCATGGCGGTATCGGTTGAGCCCGGCGAGACGATGTTTACCCGTACGCCATGCTCAGCTAACTCTAAAGCCAAACAACGCGTAAATTGGGTGACTGCTGCTTTCGATGCAGCATAAGCACTCATGCCCGCACGAGGTGTAGTGGCAGCGTTAGAGCTGATGGCCACAATGGCACTTTGTGTTTCCTTGATTAAATGCGGAGCCACCAGATGACATAGGTTGAATACGCCTGTGGTGTTGGTGGCAAAGGTGCTTGCCCATTGCTCAGGGCTAAGCTCGGTCACGGTTCCCATTTGCAGGCGGCCTGCGCCGCAGATTAATTTATGGATGCGGCCAAACTTCTGCACACTTTGTTCAACAGCTTGTTTTACGGCATTGAAGTTTCCTACGTCGACTTGCAGTGCTAGCAATTGGTCGGGGTAGTCTTGCTGTAATGCCTGTAAAGCTGAGGTATCCAGATCCATGGCTGCGACATAAGCGTTAAAGCCCAGTAAACGCTTAGTTAGGGCAAGGCCCATACCATTGCCCGCCCCGCTAATCACGACTACTTTTTGTTCGAAATCGGCTTGCATTACGCTGCCTCGACTGCGTTAAGTTGGGCGTGTAGGTCACGGCTGTTCAATGCTACGCCGCAGCGTTGTGACACATAGCGTACGGCCATTGCATGTTCTTCTGCACTGAAGTCAGCGATCGCATCTTGCACTAAAAACGCTTGGATATCGTTCATGAACGCCACTAAGGCAGTGGTCATGCAGCCAATATGGCCGTAAATTCCAGTAATAATTAATTGATCGCGCCCCCAACTTTGCATTTGCTCTTGCATGGGGGAACGGAAGAAGGCGCTGTAGCGCCACTTGGTTTGAATAATATCGTTAT
>DATGRU010000005.1:0-3032 GCA_035303295.1 Paenalcaligenes sp. | reverse complement strand
GGTTGTAGGGTGATGGCCCATTCGATGGTTTGCCCAGTGGCGCGCATCATTTCTCCTAACCATGGGGCGCTCCAGTTTGCGATCAGAGCCCCAGTGATAAGCGCTGTAGCCGGTGTTGCAATAATGTCGATAGGCGTACTTTTATGCACCAATTTACTTAATTCGGTGCTGATGGCTACGGCAACAAAACAACCAACCGGGCCACCGCCGACGTTAACGGCTAGTGTGCCAATAATAGCGCTACTAAAAATAACGAGGGGAGGCGCTTGCAAGCCGTAGGCGATACCCACCCCGATGGCAGCGCCCATGCCACTTTGGGCGATGGCTCCGACATCAACTAACCAGCTTTGTCCGGTCCAAACCCCAACAGTTTTTAAGATCAAGCCGATAACGAGCGAGCCAAATAGACCTAAGGTCATGTAATTCAGCGCATCAAAACCGTAGCGCTGAAGTGTGAACTCGACGTTTCGCTCTTTTAAGAACGATGCAACAGACATAAACTCACCTTGAGCATAATTGCTAAAAGTGCAGTGTAACGGAGAATTGAAGCGAAGCGTTAGTGTTCTTTGTTGTATAGATGGATGCTGGGCAAAAGACGGGCTTACGCTAAGTAAAACGGCGTTAATTAACGTTCTCACCGTAAATAAATTTTGGCATGCCCCAGCTAAAGCGTATGGCTAATAAGCGCAGGCTTAAGCCAATCAGCATGGATGTGGCTAGAGTGAGGTTGTGATTAAGTTCTAAAGCCATACCGCCTACATACAGCAGGCCCGTAATGATGGAAACGGTGGCATAAAGCTCGGCACGGAATAACAGAGGGATGGTACTGCAAAGCATATCGCGCAGCACACCACCAACGCAGCCGGTAATCATGCCCGATACAATCACGACAAGCAGTGGCAGGTTCAAGCTAAGCGCAATATTGCAGCCGATGACGGTGAAGACGATCAGACCTACAGCATCCAGAAAAAGAAAGATATTGCGCAGCTTTTCCATGTAACGTGCAACGGCAATGGTAAATAAGGCGCCGCCGCTGGTCAGCAGTAAATAATAAGGGTGTTCTACCCACGTTAAGGGGTAATGGCCTAATAACACATCACGCATCGAACCGCCCCCTAATGCGGTTACACAACCTAACAAACAAACCCCAACCCAATCCATTTTGCGTCGACCTGCCGCCAGTGCCGCTGTCATGGCCTCGGCGACGATGGCGATTAGGAAAAGCGTGTGCAGTAAGGTGGTTATTTCGTAGGGGTTCGTCATGGATAAAGCGTAGCGCTGCAAAAAGGTCAGCAAGAGTCAGAATGTTAGGCGGTAATGCCCCAAATCTTACCCTGCTTTGGCAACAATCAGGCGATAGTCATTGTCCCTTTATGTTGAAAACGACACGGCGATTTTTCAGTATGCTGGCGCTGCGATATTGGGCTTTGATATCTGAGGGCTGTTTCCAGACTGATTTGCTTGTCTCGTCAGGTTGTCTCCCCAAAAGCTCAAGCGGCACAAAAAAACCCTCGTAGTTCAATGACTTACGAGGGTTTGATGTGCGTATATTTGGTGCCCAGGAGAGGACTCGAACCTCCACACCTTGCGGCACATGGACCTGAACCATGCGCGTCTACCAATTCCGCCACCTGGGCATATCATATCGTTGTATGCTATGGCTTTAGATGCTTAGATAAAGCCTTCAACGAATTAAAAAGGCGCGTGCCTTTTTGCAAGAGAAAGAATTATAGGCATACTTTTTTTAAATTGGAAGCCCTTTGGTTAAAAAAACCCAAAATCCAAACAGTAACATGTCATCTAACGACAACCCTTACGAGCTACCGCCCGATTTCGACCCGCATATTCCTAGTCGGGAAACCATACTTAAATTGTTGCGCGCGAATAATAATGCGCTGGATGTGGACGAGCTGGCCTCATTAAGTGGTATTAATTTTCCATTGCCGGTTGGAGCCGAGCGTCGGCTTGCGGCAATGCAGCGAGATGGCCAAATTAGCATCGATGCTAAAGGACGCATCACGACGAATAGTCAGTCTGAGTTCATTGCAGGACGTGTGCAAGGGCACCGCGATGGCTTTGGATTTCTAATTTGCGACGAAGGCGGCCCTGACCTTTTCCTTTCGCCGCGTGAAATGTTGCGCGTTTTACACGGCGACCGGGTGTTGGTACGCCGTGATGGCGAGTATCGCGGCAAACCCGAGGCTGTCATTGTAGAGGTGTTGGAGCGACACACCAATCGCTTAGTGGGGCGTTTTGTGTCCGAGCATGGCATTTACAGTGTGGTGCCTGAAGACCAGCGTATTAAACATGATATTCGCATTGCGCCGTCGGATATTGCCCAAGCAAAGCCGGGTCAGGTCGTTACAGTGGAAATCATGCAGCAGCCAGCGCGACATATGCAGCCCACTGGCAAAGTAATCGAGGTGCTAGGCGAAATCGATGATCCGGGTATGGAAATCGAGATCGCTGTGCGTAAGTTTGATGTGCCTTTCGAGTTTTCTGCGGCGGCCTTACGTCAGGCCCAACGCATTCCTCGTCATGTGCGTCCAACTGAATATAAAGGGCGTGTCGATTTACGCGATGTGCCGTTTATTACCATTGATGGCGAGGATGCGCGCGACTTCGATGATGCGGTGTATTGTGAAGAAATTAACGTAGGGCGGGGCAAACGCCATCGCCCGGGTTGGCGTTTGTTGGTGGCCATTGCAGACGTTAGCCACTACGTGCGTTCCACCGATGCTATTGATCACGATGCTCTAGAGCGCGGTACCAGTGTGTATTTCCCGCGTCGGGTGATTCCGATGCTGCCCGAGGAGCTGTCGAATGGTATTTGTTCGCTGAATCCTTATGAAGACCGCTTGGTATTGGTGTGCGATATGGTTATCCCAGCAGATGGGGCAACCGCTGGCACCGTAACGGCGTATCAGTTCTACGAAGCTGTCATTCACTCGCATGCACGCACCACTTACACAGAAATCTGGGAGGCGCTACAACAACCGACTGGGCCTGTGGCGCAAAACATGGGTGATCTG
>DATGRU010000004.1:0-3745 GCA_035303295.1 Paenalcaligenes sp. | reverse complement strand
GAAGAGTTACGGGATTTTTTTCGTTTCTTGCGCAAACCTACACTTAGTCGCCGTCCGGTAGAGCGTGAAGCAGCCAATTCGGTTTTTGCCGATTGGTTTGGTGGCCTAGATGTCAGTCGATTGCTGATGTGGGCTTTGTTTTTGTGGGGTATTAATCTGGCTGTGTTTGGCCCCTTGGCAGCCATGGCAGCGGGTGCAGCCGGAGCAGAGCATCGTCTTAACTTGCAGAATATCCCGTGGCTGCAGGCTTTAATCTGGGCTCCTATTGTGGAAGAGCTGGTGTTCAGGTTCGGTTTACGTCGGCCTTTACTGTTGTTTTGGGTGGTGCCCGTGGCAGCAGTAAGTATGGTTAGTGGCCCTGTGTGGTATAGCGTGTCATTAGTGGCGATTGTAAGCTTGCTGTTGATTCAGCCAGCGTTCAACCGCCGAAAAGCCATAGCTCATACCAAGCAAGGCGGCGCGGGTGATGAGCAAAGCGTTGTGGGCCGCGTTGTCCAACAGGTACTGGGTAAACAGCGCGTACCGCATGGGGTGTTGCGTATCTACCGACAGCACTTTGTGTGGGTGCTTTATATGTCTACACTGGCCTTTGCGGCACTGCATCTTTATAACTTTGTGTTTACGCGCATGCCGTTGTGGTTATTGCCGTTGATGGTTACGCCGCAGTTCGTAACGGGCTTAGTGTTAGCGTGGATGCGGGTGCGCCGGGGTATCGGTGCAGCCATCTTGCTGCACGGTATGTTCAATGGCGGGCCACTGCTACTGGTGTGGTTAATTATTCAGTTTATGCCTGAAATGGCTGCCTAATTGCGGTAAAAGTCGACTTTCTACTCGTTACGACTGGCCCGCTAAGGCTACAATACTACTTTTTTATTATCCCTTGTTTTCAGGAACGTCATGTCACTTCAATGCGGCATTGTTGGCCTGCCCAACGTCGGTAAATCCACTCTGTTTAACGCGCTGACCAAAGCGGGTATTGCAGCAGAGAACTATCCCTTTTGTACGATCGAGCCTAATGTGGGCGTCGTCGAGGTGCCCGATGAGCGTTTGGCTCCTTTAGCAGAAATTGTGAAACCTGAACGGGTTTTGCCAGCTGTGGTCGAGTTCGTGGATATCGCTGGCTTAGTCGCGGGTGCATCCGAGGGCGAGGGCCTTGGTAATCAATTTTTGGCCAATATTCGTGAAACCGATGCCATTGTGCACGTAGTGCGCTGTTTTGAAGACGAAAATGTGGTGCACGTGGCGGGCAAAATTGATCCTATTGCCGATATAGAAGTTATTCACACTGAATTAGCTTTAGCGGATATGGCCAGTGCTGAGCGTGCGTTGCAGCGTAATGCACGTAGTGCTCGCTCTGGCGATAAAGAGTCTATTCGTTTATGTAATGCGCTTGAGCGCATTATTGCGGCTTTAGATAGCGGCACACCGGTGCGCGCTTTAAGTTTTGATGAAGCCGAGCTCGACGCCATTAAGCAATTCCATTTTATTACTGCTAAGCCCACCATGTATGTGGCTAACGTAAAAGAAGATGGTTTTAGCGATAATCCGTTATTGGATGTGGTCGTTGAGTATGCGGGTAAAGAGGGTTCACCTGTGGTAGCAGTATGTGCTGCGGTTGAAGCTGAAATTGCTCAGCTTGATGATGAAGACAAAGCGATCTTCCTCGACGACATGGGTATGGATGAGCCCGGCTTGAATCGTGTGATTCGTGCTGGCTATAAGCTGTTGGGACTACAAACTTATTTTACCGCAGGGGTGAAAGAGGTTAGAGCTTGGACGGTTCCTGTGGGTGCTTCGGCGCCTCAAGCTGCTGGGGTTATTCATACCGACTTCGAGCGCGGCTTTATTCGTGCACAAACGATCGCCTACAACGATTTCATCGAATTCAAAGGTGAACAAGGCGCTAAAGAAGCCGGAAAGATGCGTGCCGAGGGTAAAGAGTACGTGGTGAAAGACGGCGATGTACTGAACTTCTTGTTTAACGTCTAAATCGTTAGGGTGGCGTTCGCCTATCGCGGCAAGCGGTGCGTGTCGATAGGCGGGGTCTTCTGCTTAAAAGGATACATAGTATGTTTGAACACATTGAAGCCTACGGTGGGGATCCGATTTTTAAAATCGGTGAGGCCTATCATGCCGACCCACGCGAGAAAAAAGTGAATTTAACCGTAGGGTTGTATTACGACGATGCGGGCAAGATTCCTTTCTTGGCGACGGTTGAAGCGGCAGAGCAAGAGTGGGCGGCACAACGTCAGCCTCGTCCGTATTTGCCCATGGAAGGTTTGGCCGGTTACCGTGCTGCAGTACAAAAACTGGTGTTTGGGGCTGATTCCAAGGCGCTTGCCGAGCAACGTGTTGCGACGATCCAAACATTGGGTGGTACCGGTGCGTTAAAAGTCGGTGGCGACTTCTTACGTCGTGCTTACCCCAATTCAGAAATGTGGATCAGCGATCCAGCATGGGATAACCACCACGCTATTTTTCAGGGTGCAGGTATTCCTACCCATTCGTACCGTTATTACGATGCACAAACACAGGGTTTAGATTTCGACGGCATGATACAAGACATCAGCCAGTTGCCTAAGCACAGCATCGTGTTGCTGCACCCTTGTTGTCACAACCCCACCGGTGTGGATCTAAACCAAGAGCAATGGTTGCAATTGATACCGGTACTTCGCGAGAAGGAACTGATCGCCTTTGTGGACATGGCTTATCAGGGGTTCGGCAAAGGGCTAGACGAAGACGCCTTTGCCATCCGCGCCATGGTTGAGGCGGGCTTAAGCTTCTTTGTTGCGAATTCTTTTTCGAAGAACTTATCGTATTACGGCGAGCGCTGCGGTGGTCTATCGGTCGTATGTGCTAGTGCCGATGAAGCGAATCGTGTGTTGGGGCAGTTAAAGGCAGCGGTGCGTCGCATTTACTCGAATCCGCCTATTCATGGTGGCCAAGCAGTGGCAGGGGTGATGAATAACCCTCAGCGCTTTGAGCAATGGACCAACGAAGTAGCCGACATGCGCGAGCGTATTGCGGCCATGCGTCAGGCAGCTCATGACAAATTAAAGCGTAAAGCACCCGATTACGATTCTAGCTACTTTGTAAAACAGCAAGGTATGTTCTGCTACACAGGCTTATCCACAGCACAGTTGCAACGGCTGCGTGAGGAGTTTGGGGTGTACATCATCGATTCGGGTCGTATCAGTGTGCCCGGGTTAAATACGCAGAATATCGATTACTTTGTGGACGCAGTGGCTGCAGTGGTATCCAGCACGGTGGCTGAGTCAGCGTAATACGGTGGTGTGAATTCATCACATCACTAAAGGTCTGGCCTACATCACTTCAGCACGTGTATGCCAGACCCATAACGGGCTGGAAATCAGCTCAATAAAACGAGAATAAATTGTTTGACCTAAGGAGCACGTCAATGCGTGGTGTAGCAGCGATAGCGATGGCATTATGTTTAGTGCCATCCGTGGTGGTGGCAGAGCCAATTAAAGTAGGTATTGCTAACGATATTTCCGGGCCTTTTTCAGCTATTGGTGCTGAAACCCGCGATGGCTTTAATCTGGCTATTCAACAACTCGATGGCAAGCTGGGCGGTTTTCCTGCCGAATTTTTGCAGAATGATATGGGCGGCAACCCGGATCAGGCGCGTCAGTTGGTTAACCGCTATATACAGCGGGAAAAAATCGACTTCTTTACGGGGCCAGTGGGTTCGAACGTAGCCCTTGCTGTGGGTCCAGCGTTATTT
>DATGRU010000003.1:0-11086 GCA_035303295.1 Paenalcaligenes sp. | reverse complement strand
CGGTCGCCAGCAGCGTACATTGGGCTGTCTTCGGGGACAGGAATAGTGTTGACGTAGGTAGCGCCCAGCTTTTCGCAGGTGCGCCGTGAGGCATGATTATCGGGATTACAAGTAATCCATAGATCTTTCATGCCGTTAAGTTTGGCTAAGGGCAACAGCAGTTGTGTGGCACGTTGTGCAAACGAACGCCCACGAAACCGCGGGAAAACTTCGTAACCAATATGACCTAAGTGGTTGATCAGGCTGGGGTGATTGCCCACGCGTAAGTGAATGACACCGGCTACCTCCTGATCACACTGCATACTGAATTGGTAAAACGGCGTACCGTCTTTAACCGGATTATGGTGACAGCTAAGGTCTAATCGTAATCGCAATTCGTGATCAACTAAATTGATCTGATCAGTACAAGCTAAGGTGGCGGTCGCTACAGATTCATTCGTCATTGTTTACGCAGGGGCGCTGCTTAGGCAGATCACCCCCGATCTAAGTTTAGACTGAGTAGGAAACACTGATTTTAGCGAGACTTTCGGCAGTACTAAAACAAGCGTGCGCTGCTTCGGCCCCTTTTTGGACAAAATGCTCTTTAAAGAAGCTATAGTGCGGCCCTGCTTCATGGAAGTGATGCGGTGTGAGCACAACAGAGAACATTGGTGTTTCGGTGTCCAGTTGCATGCGCATCAAGTTATCGACGACGGTTGTCGCAACAAAATCATGACGGTAAACCCCTCCATCAACCACCAGTGCACAGGCAACAATACCGGCATAGTGTCTTGTTTGAGCGAGTTTTTTACAGTGTAAGGGCAGTTCGTAGGCACCGGCGACAGGAAAAATATCGATTTGGTCTGCAGCAATGCCCAGTTTTTGGGCCTCGGAACAGAAACCCTTATAGGCTTCAAGCACAATGTCTTCATGCCATTGGGCATGTACAAAAGCGTAGCGTTGGGTGCTGGCGTGAGGGTAGGAGGGGGTGTGATTCTGATTCATGGAGTACATCAATAATAAGTCCAGAATCAGGGCGTACGACATTCGCCTGATACGAAGGCAAGGATGCGTGTTTTCTTTTATCCGGACTATAACCGTCGGCTTTGGAGTTACACCAAATCTGCTGACCCTAAATCGTGTGATGTAGGCGCTCGCGGGCTTAAGCTATAGGCTCTTACCGCCGGTGGGGAGTTACGCCCCGCCCTGAAAACAAAAATAAGTGTCCAGCCTGAAAACAAGCCGTGTCATAAAGTATATACCAAGCGTCTTTGCGATGTGGTGTTTGCCGCTTTAACGTGTCATAAGGCGTACAGATGTATTTGGTTCCGCTTTAAGAACGATGGCGTTGTGGCGCAACATTTTATGGCGAATGTGCAAGGATATGAAAACAAAGATGTTCTAGAGAATTAAGCAGGGGGTACAATAATTTTCCAATTTTTTCTTGTGGTGTTTTTCACCGACTTAGATTAGGGAAGCATATATTTTGGCTACTCGACGCAGTTCACGTTGGAATGGAGAGCTCTCGTCACTCTCTCCAGATTTTTTGAACGATGTGATTGAACGCATGCAAGCCTACGGAGACCGGGTGCAATTTCAATTTCCGGGCCATGCAAAACGACCTAACTATCAAGTCATTAATGCACGCGGTTTTAAAATGGCCTTTGACAGCAAAAATTTGCTGATGCCATTGAATGAAAACGGCAATGTTAGTGACGAGCTATCTGATGAGTTCACGCTCGAGATGGTACAGCAGGCGTGTGTTGCGCCACCACCCAAGCGTAGTAGCAGATCGACCAGTACGTCTAGCACCAAACGCGGCCGCGTAGCTGTTCCAGCGACTGACACATTAGAGCTGGATAAATACAATTACTTCAAAGCTCATCGCGATACATTGCCAGACGGCATTCAGCAATACTCCACTCAAATATCTGAACTCATGCGCGCTGGGCACAGTGCAGAAGCAGCCTTTGCTGCAATTATTGACGAGCATTTTGCGTAGCGATCGTCGTAGGGCTGTTTTCCTGCTGTAAGACAGCCCGAATTCGGGTGGGTTGCGTTATGCTTAAGCAACCTATAACCCCAAGGATTCTCTATGCTTGAGACAGCTATCGTTGCGGCCCGTGATCGTTTGCGTTTGGTCGATGTGGCTTCGATACTGATACGTTACGGCGTAGATGGGCTGGTGGATCAATTAAACTTGCGGAAGTTATTACCGCAAAGTCAGCAACGGGTTGATATTCGGCATGCGCAATTGTCGCAGCCAGAGCGTTTACGTAAAGCCATCGAAGCGTTAGGGCCCACCTATATTAAGCTAGGGCAAATCCTTGCAACTCGTCACGACTTACTGGGCCCTGAATGGACCACCGAATTAGCTAAGTTGCACAGCACGGTAGCAGCCGTGCCCTGGGGGGGAGTGCGCGATCGGTTAATTAGCGACTTAAATGGCGACCCGCATGAGGTGTTTGCGGCTTTCGACCCTACACCCATAGCAGCGGCATCCATGGCTCAGGTCTATAAAGCAACCCTGCATAGCGGCGAAGACGTGGTCTTGAAAGTACGGCGTCCAAAATTACGCCCCGTTATCGAGGCCGATTTGCGTCTGCTTAACCATATTGCGCGGCTCTTAGAGCAGTCGGGTGAGGCGTGGAAACGATATCGGCCGCTTGAGGTGGTCAGTTACTTAGGCGCGGTGATGCGCGACGAGCTTAACTTTGCTCGCGAGGGGCATTATTGCGATGAAATTGCCCGTAACTTTGAAACAAATCCGCATGTGGTCATCCCCAAAATTTATTGGGAGTGGAGTAACGAGCGCTTACTAGTGCAAGAGTACATGGCGGGCTACACCCCTAAAAGCGCAGAACAATTACGCGGCCTCGGATTGGATCCCAAACAGTTAGCCACCCGTGGTGCGCAGGCGGTGTTGCAAATGGTGTTGCAAGACGGCTTGTTTCACGCCGACCCACATCCCGGCAACGTGTTGGCGATGTCAGATAATCGGGTTGGTTTTATCGATTTCGGAATGGTGGGGCGCGTTTCAGAGCGACGTAAGCACGAGTTGTTAGTGTTGTTTCGCGCGTTAATCGATGGGCGCGCTGAAGGCGTCGCCGATATGTTGCTGATGTGGTCCAGTGATTATGACAGCGACCCAACTGCGCTGGCAGCGGCAGCGGAACGCTTCTTAGGACGGCATCGCGTAGCGCCGCTAAACGTTAGCGAAGCGTTGAATGATTTCATGACCTTGGCACGCGAGCTTCGTATTGCCTTACCGGCAGACCTTAGTTTGCTGTTGAAAGCCTTAATTACAGCAGATGGTGTAATGGGTCGTATTGATCCGGCCGTAGACATCGTGGATGTGGCCAAGCCAATGGTTAAAGAGCAGCTTATGCTGCGTTATTCCGTGAAAGCCTTACGTCAACGCAGTAAATCGCTAAACGCCGAGTTATACGACTTGCTTAGCGATATGCCGGGGTATCTGCGTTTGCTCATGCACCGCATCCGGCACGGACGGGTGGGGGTAGATCTCGAAGTACGGCATATGCGCGATTTAGGTCAATCACTAGAGCGTGCCGCTACACGTGTAGGCATCGCCTTAGTTACCGCTGCCTTCGCACTGGGTTTAGCGCCTTTGCTAAGCAATGTTGGGCCTCGTGTTTTTGGCTTGCCGCTGTTTACGCTTTTAGGAATTGTGGCGACCCTGACAGGCAGTGCAATGTTGCTGTATTGGCTATGGCGGCGTAAGTAAGCGCAAGCACTACTTATTCAGTACTAATTAAGACCCCGGTCTTTGGCGATTAGGGATCGTTCTAAGCGGGTACAGTAGTTTTGAATGTGTATTTCGGTACTGCCAGACAGGTTAATAAACGCTGCTCCAATTTTTATCACCTCTCGACCGTTTTCCAGCTTTTCTGTTTGTACGCGCACAATTTGCAAATCGGTGTTAAGCGTTTGTCTGTCATCCAGTCGTAAAACACAGTTGCGTAAGACCATTCCCACTGTTAGGGAAACGTGGGCTTGGGAATCGACCAGCGCAACGCCAGCGACGCTAATGTCGTGAATGGTTAATAAGGCGTTTTGGTTTTGGTCGCTAATGCTGCAGGTAGCGGGTTGGTTCATGGGTACGCGTACTCGGAATGCATCGCGTCGTTGCAAGCGACGTATCGCCTCGGGCATGGGTATAGCGAATGCCGCTTTAGCATCATAGGTGGCAGACTGAAGGGTATCGCTGACAAACTGTACTTTTACATTATCGACACGGGTTTCAAACAACACGACTGTTGCAGCTAGCAAAGCGTCATTAATGTGTTGATGTGCTGCATTATCAATAATAAGTTGGTGAGAGCCTGTATCGAAAGCCAACAAAGTAGTCACTACTGCAGCATCGGTGTCTTTGGCCTGCATCCGCATCAAAATACCTTCGTCCAGAATGCGCTTAAAAAGATGACGAATTTCATGGGGTGATGAGACGTGATAGGGGTCTTGTTCGGACCAAGGCTCAAGGCGAAAGTGGTTAGACATAAGCGACTGAAACGAAAAATGGTTTTTTGTGTGCATTTATTACGCATTCTGTGAAGCATACCATTCTTAAATTCACAGGAGTATGTCAAGGTAGGGGGATGTGTATGGAGTGTGCTGGCTAGTTTGCGTAAAAAGCGGTTTTTCGTTCAGAGTGCAGTACCATAGCGGGGATTTCATCTAGGAATAAGCGTCCAAAGGATGCATTAGGAGTAAAGCAAATATGTTGAACGTATTGAAATCGGTTGCCTCGGTGGCGCTTAGCCCAGGCCAAAAGCAACGAGCAGCTATTGTGCCAGCCTTAGTGTCTGCAGTTCAGTCCTACCCCGGTGGAGTCGGCGGGCTAGTAGCGGCTTTCAATCAGGGTGGTTTATCAAAGGTGGTGTCATCATGGATGAGTCAGGATACCTCGCTGCCGGTGGGTGAAAATCAGTTGCAGGACGTGTTGGGTGAACCCATGATCGCGCAAATTGCGCAACAGAGTGGCTTAAATAATAATCAGGTGTTGTCTCACCTCACTAGTATTTTGCCGGTATTGATGCAAAACGTGGGCAAAAGTGGCGATGCGAAGTCGCTAGATGTGCAGTCCTTGCTGGCCGCTGTACTGAAAAACGATAAATAAACGGTAGCGTCATAAAACACAAAGCCCTTGGCTGCTTAGCAGCCAAGGGCTTTGTTCTCGATAACGAGCAACGGCGTCGATAAGTTGCTATTTGCTGGCTGCTAGAGCTTGCTCTAAGTCGGCCAAAATATCGTCGATGTGTTCGATACCAATTGATAAGCGCACCATATCGTATGTTACGCCTGCGGCTTCCAGTTCTTCGTCGTTAAGTTGACGGTGAGTGGTGGTAGCAGGGTGGCACGCCAGCGACTTCGAGTCACCAATATTCACCAAGCGGGTGATGAGGTTTAGTGCATCGATGAACTTCGCCCCGTTGTCGCGGCCGCCTTTAATACCAAAGGTCAGAATCGCAGCTGGTTTTCCACCCATGTATTTCTGGGCTAAGTCGTGTTCTGGGTGATCGCTTAAGCCAGCGTACTGTACCCAACTGACTTGGTCGTGGGCTTTTAGGTATTCAGCCACTTTCTGGGCGTTCTCGGTGTGACGCTCCATGCGTAACGCCAAGGTTTCAATACCTTGCAGGATAAGGAAGGCATTAAAAGGCGATAGCGCGGACCCCGTATTACGTAGAGGCACGACACGGCATCGTCCAATGTAGGCGGCCTGACCCAATGCTTCGGTGTATACCACGCCGTGATAAGACGGATCGGGTTCATTCAAAATGGCAAAACGTTCTTTGTGCTCGGCCCAAGGGAAGTTGCCGGAGTCCACCACCGCGCCACCGATGGTTGTGCCGTGACCACCTAAATATTTAGTTAGCGAGTGCACCACAATGTCAGCGCCGTGCTCGAAGGGGCGGCATAAGGCAGGCGATGCGACGGTGTTGTCCACAATAAGTGGTACGCCGTGGCGATGTGCGGCATCTGCTAGCGCTTTAAGATCAATTAAATTACCACCTGGGTTACCGATGCTTTCGCAGAATACCGCTTTGGTGTTTTCGTCGATAAGCGATTCAAGTTTCGCGATGTCGTTATGCGGTGCGAACTTAACGGTAATCCCTTGGCGGGGGAAGGTGTGGGCAAATAAATTATAGGTGCCGCCGTACAACTTACTAACCGAAACAATGTTATCCCCAGCTTGGGCTATGGTTTGTATAGCATAAGTTATCGCTGCCATACCTGAGGCAACGGCCAAGGCGCCTATACCGCCTTCTAAGGCAGCGACACGTTCTTCCAGCACCGCATTGGTGGGATTCATAATGCGCGTATAGATGTTTCCCTGTACTTTTAAATCGAACAGATCAGCGCCGTGCTGGGTGTTATCGAAAGCGTAAGCAGTGGTTTGGTAAATGGGTACTGCAACAGCTTTGGTTGTCGGGTCAGGGGAATAACCTGCATGAATGGCTAGGGTTTCCAGTTTCATAAGTGTCTCGGCCTAATTTTTTAGTAAGTGGCAAAATGCAATGCGATCGTGCGCTCGGTAACTATAACTATAGTTGTCGGGCAACTCTACTTTATATGCTTATTTGTTATAAGGTGTTGGCTAGGAGTTATGTTGTTTAGTGCTGCGGAAAGGGATGGTTTTTTCCTGTGCCTAGCGCATAGTATATCCAGTTGATGTAGGATTCTGCATTGTGGGCGTAATGTGTGTGATTACGCTCCTCTTTGCGTTTTGAGGGCTCAATGAAAGTCTGGTTTAAGCGTGGGCTATTTAGCCTAGTGGTAGTGTTTATCGTGGCGTTGGTTGGCGCTGCTATTTTTTTGCTGACATTTGATCCGAATGCTTATAAAAATAAAATAGAGGAAATTGTCTACGAGCGGTACCAACGTACGCTCACCATTGATGGGGATATCGAATTGTCGTTGTTCCCTCGTATTGGCTTGTCGGTTGATTCAGTTTCTTTGTCCGATCGCTTGTCAGATGATCCGTTTGCTTCCATTGAAAGCGTCCGATTTGCAGTGGCCATTTGGCCCTTAATGTCTAACCAGTTTGTGGTGGATCACGTGGCATTGCGTGGCGTTAGGGCGTGGATCGTGCGTGAAGAGGACGGCAGTTTTAATTTCACCGACTTACTGGAGCGCTCGGTAGGCCGTGTTGAGCCTGTGCAGTCGGCCACAGCTTTATCGCGCCTGAACCCATTTGGAACAGCACGAGCACAAGCAAGTACAGCCCTAGATGTAGTGGATCAAGCGGCGAGCTCTGCCGGTGCGGCCTTAAAATCAGTAGTTGCGCCCGATGCACAAAACACAGACTTTCAGATTGATATTGCAGGCCTCGATTTTAAAGAGGGCCAAATTCATTACTACGACAAAGTAAATGCCACGATCGCGCGCATTGTTGATTTAGAAATTAACACCGGACGGATGACCTTCGGGCAAGCCTTTGATGTGGCCTTTACCGGCAGTTTGCAAGGCGACTATCCCATTATGGATGCGCAGCTAAATGGTCAGGCCATGGTGAAGCTGGACCCCTATAACAATAGTTATGCTGCACAACGTCTTAACGTGCAGTTAGAGGGTGATTTGGGACGATACAGCGCTAACTCCTTGCAGCTGCGCGGTAATGTGGCTTACCAGCCCAGCACCCGCTTATTGCAAGCCCGTTCTCTTGATCTACAAACTCAAGGTGAGTGGCAGGGCGAGCAAGCTATTAGCGATTTACAGTTCTCCATCAGTACGCCTCAGCTTAATTACGGTCGAGATCAAGATACCCTCGACTTTCAGCAACTGGCGTTACGAGGCACTGGCATGATGGGTAATCAAGCGCTAGATGTGGCGTTGGATGCCCCAGAAATGGTGTTAACCGCTGACGAAGCCTCCGCCCAACCCATTGTGGGGAGTTTGAAGTTGGGCGAAGACAACGCGATTGGTGTTAATTTGCGCATCGATGGCATTGGGGGCTCAATGGGCACCTTACATGCTCAAGATTTTGCCTTGGATGCGGTGATGCAGCGCCCGTATCAAGCATGGCAATTGAATGTTACGAGCCCGTTAGCGTGGGACCGTGAAAGCCATGCGTTGCAGTGGCACGACGTAGACGGAAAACTAAGTTTAAAAGACGAGGGTTTGCCCGCTAGCCCGGCTGAAGCGGGGTTGCAAGGTAAGGTGGTTTGGCATCTACGTCAACGGCAATGGGAAGGCGATATTCAAGCTGGTGACGGGCATGAACAACTGCAACTTGATGGTCACTATCAGTATGCAGAGCGCCCCACCTTAAATCTGAATGTTCTGGCCAGTGAGTTCGATATAGGCACGTGGTTACCCTCTACCGAAGCGCGGGCTGAGCGCCAGCGAAATCAGCGTGACGAGGCATCGGTTCAACCTGAATTAGTAGGGCCGGTGGCCGGACCAGTGATTGATTTTTCATCGCTGGCCAATGTCGACGCCACCATTAAAGCCCACTTTGAGAAGGTTAGAGTAGGAGACTTCCGCTTAGACGATTTCCGTAGCGACCTGTCCTTGGCTAAAGGTGATTTGCAGATCAAATTGCAAAGCCCCGCCTTTTATGAAGGGCAGCTGAATGGCAACGTACGCGTTACGCACGACAACACCTTGCGTACCAGCATCAACGGCTACGGAATTGAGTTAGGGCAGTTGCTGCAAGACTCGTTCGGGCAACGTAGGGCCAGTGGTAAAAGCGATATTTCATTGCGTTTAAACACGCAAGGCTATACCCCTGCTGCATGGCTTAGCGGCTTGCAGGGCAGCTTTAATCTTGATGCCACGAATGGCCAAATTTATGGCATTAATTTAGAAGAAGCGCTACGTAGTATTCTGCATGTAGCAGAAAATGCCTACAGTCCAGAATTGCCTGAGCTGTCCGCTTTAACTTTCGATCCGCAGCAGTCGACCGACTTTTCTGCCTTAAGCTTGCAGTCGATTATTCAGGACGGCACCTTAGCATTTTCAACCTTAGTCGCTTCAACGCCGCGCTTACGCGTTAGTACGGTGAAGCCAGCACTCATTCGCTTTTTAGACCAGCAGGTGGACCTCACCTTACAGATGCGCCTACAAAAGGTAAGTAGTGTGGTGCGTGATCCATCCATTGCTGAATTGATTGGCGTAACCGTGCCGATTCGTGTGCATGGCGATGTAGCTGAGCCACAGCATCAGGTAGAGTGGGAGGGCATCAATAGCCCAACCATTAAGGAAGCGCTTGAAAATGGCTTGTTGGATAAGCTGGCGACGCAATCAACGCTTAGCGAACAAATTGTGGCAGCCGACACAAAAACGGCCACGGCGGATATCCGTGACCGTAGTTTAGGTGAAGCTATACGCGATTTACTCGGTATTGTTGCCCGCTAGGTGCCCGCATAAGCGGGCATGCTTAAACTACGCTAGCGGTGGGCTTTCTAGGCCTTCTCAGCAGTAAGGCGATGGTATTTGGCGAGTAGTGTCGGTTGGTCTTCTTGGTGTTCGGGGTGCACTTCAATGCACTCCACTGGACAGAAGACGATGCATTGGGGCTCATCAAAGTGCCCCACGCACTCGGTACACAACGAGGGGTCAATCTCGTAAATTTCGGCCCCCATATAAATGGCCGTGTTCGGACACTGTGGCTCGCATACATCGCAGTTGATGCATTCTTCAGTAATATGTAGAGCCATGGTATTTACCGTAATGTAAAAGTCTTATGGTAGCACTACCCATTAAAAGCAGCGTTATTTAGCCTAACGATTCAGGTTCTTGTTGGCTGCGTAAGGCTTTGCTTTTATTCAATAACCAACGTTCTACCGAGGGGAACACAAACTTACTGACATCGCCGCCCAATATCGCAATTTCACGCACAATGGTGCCGGAAATGAATTGATATTGATCGGAAGGGGTCATGAATAGTGTTTCCACTTCAGGTAGCAGGTGGCGATTCATGCCTGCCATCTGAAATTCGTATTCAAAGTCAGAGACAGCGCGTAAGCCACGTACAATGACGCGTGCATTTTGCTCACGCGCAAAATCTTTTAATAAGCCGCCAAAGCTATGTACTTCCACATTGGGGTAATGGCCCAATACCTCTTTGGCGATTTCCACGCGTTCTTCAACGGTGAAGAAGGGTTTTTTGGCGTGGCTATGTGCAACGCCAACCACGACGCGATCAAATAAATTCGCGGCACGACGCACTAAGTCTTCGTGGCCACGCGTTAAAGGGTCAAAAGTACCAGGGTAAACGGCAGTAGTCATGTTGGTTCTGTGCAAGGCTGCAAGTGAGCGGAAAAGAGAACGGTAGATGGCTGTATTAAAACAGCAAAGTCAGGCATTATTGACTGTTTCTTGTCTTGCAGCAAATCTGAATAGATGGAAATATACCTGCCCTGCACGCTGTTCGCGCTCAAGCAGGTAGTCGGGCATCGGCTCGACTCTATACTCAGACTCTACATAGATTAAGGCATCGGGTGCAAGTACAGTGGGTAAAATAGGCCACACTTTATCCAGCCAGTCCTTCGCAAAAGGGGGGTCTAAAAAAACTAGATCGTATCGCGCTTCGGTGCGCTGCAATACATGTAAGGCGTCGCCAGCGTGAATGCGCACCTGATTTGCACCCAGCTTATTGCGTAAGGCTCGTAGAGCAGCAACGGCTTGTTTGTTAGCTTCAACCATTTGTACCGAGGCTACGCCATGCGAAGCGGCCTCAAAGCCAAGTGCCCCAGAGCCCGCAAACAGGTCTAAAACATGCTTATCCGCAAAGTGGTCGCCCCATAAGTGGCGTAACCAGTTGAATAAGGTTTCACGTACCCGATCGGGAGTCGGTCTTAGCCCTTCTGCATCGGTGACAATAATTGGTGTACGGCGGTATTCACCGCCTACAATACGAATGGTGTGTTTTTTCATGCGTGCTCAAGTTAGCGAAGGCGTGAACCAACCAAATTTTGGCTTTATTGTATGTTCAGATTTTTTAAACGAAAAAAAGGCCCTAAAGAGGGCGTGAATGAAGCACCTCAGCAAGAGGCCGCTCAGCCAGTTGTCGCCGATCCGGTAGACGATAGCATTGTGGCGCAGACGCCCGATGCACACAAGGCAGATGTAGCGGAAGACA
>DATGRU010000002.1:0-6336 GCA_035303295.1 Paenalcaligenes sp. | reverse complement strand
TCGTCTAGCAAACCATACTGAGCATCTAAACCTTCAGGGCGATAAGCGGCGCGACCACCTTGCACAGCACCGTCATCGGCTCGCGAAAGCATCTCGCGTACTAAAGCGGCATCCCAAGTGCGCTCCATTAGGGCCTGACGTGCAACAGGCGGTGTAGGTGCCGCACGAATAATCGCGATAAAGTCGTCGATATTCGCCAAGGCCACAGCCAAACCTTCAAGCACATGCCCACGCTCACGCGCCTTACGCAACTGGAACACAGTGCGACGTGTCACCACTTCACGGCGGTGCAGCAGGAAGTACTCAACAAGCTGCTTCAAGTTCAACAGCCTTGGTTGGCCATCTACCAAGGCCACCATGTTCATACCGAAGGTTTCCTGCAACTGCGTATTCTTATACAGGTTGTTTAGGATAACCTCGGGAACCTCACCACGCTTAAGCTCGATAACCAGACGCATACCGTCTTTATCAGACTCGTCGCGAATATCTGAGATACCTTCAATTTTCTTTTCATTAACCAGATCAGCAATACGCTCTTGAAGCGATTTTTTATTGACCTGATAAGGCAACGCATCAATAACAATAGCTTGGCGACCACCACTGCGCTCGATGTCCTCAAAGTGCGCTTTAGCACGCATGATGACGCGGCCACGGCCTGTACGATAGCCCTCACGCACACCAGACATGCCGTAAATAATGCCACCCGTAGGGAAGTCGGGCGCCGGGATGTACTCCATTAGATCGTCGACGGAACAATCAGGGTGCTGTAGACAATACAGGCAGCCTGCCACGACTTCGGCCAGATTATGCGGCGCAATATTCGTTGCCATACCCACCGCAATACCCGAACTACCGTTCACTAATAGATTAGGTAGGCGTGAGGGAAGCAATGCAGGTTCGCGCTCGCTACCATCGTAGTTGGGGACGAAGTCGACGGTTTCCTGATCGATATCAGCGAGGATCTCGTGCGCAATTTTTGCCAAACGAATTTCGGTATAACGCATCGCAGCGGCACTATCGCCGTCTACCGACCCGAAGTTACCTTGGCCATCGACCAACATATAACGCATCGAGAAATCTTGAGCCAAACGCACAATCGTGTCGTAAACCGCTGAGTCACCGTGCGGGTGATATTTACCGATTACGTCACCGACGATACGCGCAGATTTCTTATAAGCGCGATTCCAGTCGTTATTCAGTTCGTGCATAGCAAACAACACACGGCGGTGTACGGGCTTTAGGCCATCACGTACATCTGGCAGTGCGCGCCCCACAATTACGCTCATGGCATAGTCGAGGTAACTGCGACGCATTTCCTCTTCCAACGATATGGGAAGAGTCTCCTTGGCAAAGGAATCCATATAAATGTCTTTATTGATATAGGTTAAGCAAGAAGCGGACCATTCTCGGGCGAATACGAAATTCTAACACCTTAGTGTCTTCTTTCCTGAGCTTTGGACAGCGAAAAGCGCAATAGCGACTCGGAACTGAGCTCAAAGGCTGAGAAAAAGAAGAATCACTGAGTCACTATTATCCACGAGGACAGTATTGTTGCCAAAAACCCACAATTAGGGCGTGTATCGGCCTTAATTCGGCGTATCTGACCCATATCACCGATTCCTGCTTAACGAATCCATCATAAGTGTCTTAATATTCGGGCTAACACGCATGAAACCCAGCACAATATTATGGCGAGGCCATAGTCTTGTTATACTGGTTCCGTTAAATAAGCGGCGGGGGTTCGCTGCGGTCAATTAACAGCATCAGCTCAACGAGGAGAAACATGAATAAACCCTCCAAAATCGCACTTGCACTCGCCTTTGCGGCAGTCACAGCCTCTGGTGCTGCGTCTGCACAGACTGGCGAAGTAAATAACTGGCAAAACCCGTTCGGCGACGTATGGAAAAACGGCACGAACGAACTGTGCTGGCGCAATAACTTCTGGACTCCTGCTACCGGTATCGCCGGTTGTGACGGTGTACCCGTTGCTCAAGCAGAAGCACCAGTTGTTGCACCAACCGTAACCAAAGTCGTCTTGAACGCCGACACCTTCTTTGACTTCGATAAATCCACATTGAAGCCTGAAGGCCGTCAGGTTCTAGACCAAGTTGCAGAACAGGTTAACTCGATCGAACTCGAAACGTTAATCGCTACTGGTCACACTGACTCCATCGGTGCAGAAGCGTACAACCAAAAACTGTCCGAGCGTCGTGCTAACTCTGTTAAAGAGTACCTTGTTAGCAAAGGCGTACCTGCTGATCGCATCTACACCGAAGGTAAAGGCGAACTTCAGCCTGTAGCCAGCAACCAAACTCGTGAAGGCCGCGCACAAAACCGCCGCGTAGAGATCGAGATCGTTGGCTCACGTAAGCAGTAATACGAGTTAAGTCTCGTACTTAGCTGAAAAGCTATACAATAAAGGCTCCGCTTGTCGGGGCCTTTATTCTTTCTGCAATCTAATACCGCCTATGCCTAACAGTAGCGTTAATGTCGATCCGGCTGAAATTGAAAAATTCAGCGCACTTGCCTCTCGTTGGTGGGATCCAACCAGCGAATTCAAACCTTTGCACGCAATTAATCCACTACGATTGAACTGGATTATCGAACATGCCGGCTCCTTGCGTGACAAAAAAATTGTCGATGTAGGTTGCGGAGGCGGCATCTTGGCAGAAGCCATGGCCAAAGAAGGCGCACAGGTCACTGGAATTGATTTAGCGGAACGCTCATTAAAAGTAGCACGACTACACAGTCTTGAAAGCGAAGTGGCGGTCGACTACAAACTGCAAAGCGCCGAATCCTTAGCCGCAGAAGAACCGGAACAATACGATATTGTCACCTGCATGGAAATGCTCGAGCATGTTCCCGACCCGGCTTCAGTCATTCGCGCTTGCGCTACCTTAGTTAAACCTAACGGTTGGGTATTTTTCTCCACGTTAAATCGCAACCCCAAATCCTTTCTTTTTGCCATTGTGGGCGCTGAATACTTATTAAAGCTGCTACCCACAGGCACCCATCATTACGAATCGTTCATTAAGCCCAGCGAACTCTCTCGCTCGGCGCGCCAAGCAGCGCTTAATACAGTAGATCTACGCGGATTGAGCTACAACCCATTAACGCAGCATTACAGCCTTAGCAACGACACTTCCGTTAACTACTTACTTGCCACGCGCAAGCACGACTGAATCTCTCATGCAAAAACTGGTTTTGTTTGATTTTGACGGCACCTTGGCCGACTCCGCCCCGGATCTGGCTGCAGCAGCCAATCGTTTGCGCCTAGAACGCGGTTTAGAGCCATTACCGTACGCTGCGTTGCGCCCCTATGCTTCACATGGCGCCCGCGGTTTACTTAAAGTAGCGTTGGATATTAATGTAGACGACGCCGATTACGAAGCCTATAAAAAGAAGTTCTTGCTTGATTACGAGCAAAACATGACGCAGTTAACCACCTTGTTTGATGGCGTCGACACCATGCTTGCGGCCCTGTCCGATGCTGGCTTGCCTTGGGGCATCGTGACCAACAAAACTGAATACCTAACACGCCCCTTGGTTGAACACTTGGGCCTTAGCCAAAACTGTGTGGTGTTAGTAGGTGGCGACACCACCCCACACATCAAACCCCACCCCGCCTCGTTACTGCATGCAGCCGCAGCGGTGAATATTGAGCCACGCCATTGTATTTACATCGGTGATGATCAGCGAGACATTCAAGCCGGTAAGGCAGCAAATATGGCAACCGTTGTAGCGGCTTACGGTTATTGCGACTTCGACCCCGCCATTGCAACGTGGGAAGCCGATAATGTGGTGAACTCACCCACCGAAGTACCAGCGGCCGTTGAAAAGTGGGCTACGGCCCAGGTTTAAATAAAGCAGCAAAAGAAAAAGCCAACGACTGTTAAGTCATTGGCTTTTAAGGAATTCTTGGTGGAGCCGGGGGGAATTGAACCCCCGTCCGCAAGCCCTCCGCAGGCAGTTCTACATGTGTAGTCGGAGTATTTTGATTTTTAACCTTGGATTATGCCTACCGACTGGCCTTTCCTTGGCGATCCACTAAGTTTTAGAACGTATCTGAGTGGCCCAAACACATTCGATTCTTTGTATATGACGCTGCTGCTAGTTTCCTAGCCTAACCCAAAGACAAATTAGTGCAGCGGCTCGACCGGTTATTAAGCGGCTAGAGCGAAACGCTCATCATTGGCGTTTATAGCTTTTCCAGTGGATTTACGAGCGAACTGGTGCTCGACATGCCCTGCTCTGTTTTGTGACCCACGTCGAAGCCAGATCGGCCCCACGTAAATTGCTAGATAAGCAGATGATTACTAGCAAGTTAAAGGTATTATAAACCATTAATTTCAGATAATGAAATAGCGCTAATGGTATTATGCTGAACTAGCCTTTTACACCACACTTTGGGCAGCGGTGTGAGAGGCCTTTCTTTTTATTCATTATCCCGTTCTTGGAGAAATCGATGGCTACGCATCTAGCCACTCAGAACCCTATTGCTAAGTTCTTTTTGCAGGGCAACATTGTTAAGCAAATTATTGGTGGATTATTGGCTGGCGTTGCGCTCGCCGTCATCTCTACCAACTGGGCCCAACGTTCCGCCCTACTCGGCGAGTTTTTTATTACTGCCTTAAAATCGGTTGCCCCGGTGTTAGTACTTTTGCTCGTGATGGCAGCCATTGCCAATCACAAGCGCGGCTCGCAGTCACGCATGGGCAGGGTTATTACACTATATTTAGTCGGCACATTCAGCGCTGCTTTTATTGCTGTACTTGCTAGCTACCTTTTTCCCTCAACGATCCAACTACAAGCAACCGAAGGCGTACTTAATCCTCCTTTGACCATGCTGGAAGTATTACTAAGCCTTTTGCTTAGCATCGTCGATAACCCCTTTAATGCCATCCTTAGCGCCAATTACATGGCGATTTTGGCATGGGCCATTCTGCTTGGCCTAGGGTTCCGTGCCGCCAGCGACAACACCAAACAGCTGCTTAACGACGCATCAGATGCCATTACCTTTGTCGTTAAGCTGATTATCCGACTGGCACCCATTGGCGTGTTCGGCATTGTCGCTTCAACTATCGCGACCACAGGCTTTAAAGCCTTAGCTGATTACGCACATCTACTCATGGTACTGCTTGGCTGCATGCTCATTATTGCTTTAGTTGTTAATCCACTGATTGTTTATAGCCAAATACGTCGGAATCCCTATCCTTTAGTATTCACCTGCTTGCGCGAAAGCGGTATGACAGCTTTTTTAACTCGCAGCTCGGCTGCCAACATCCCTGTTAACATGGCTCTTGCTAAGCGCTTAGGCCTGCATGAAGAGACCTATTCAATGTCCATTCCGCTTGGAGCCACTATCAATATGGCTGGGGCGGCTATTACCATTACGGTACTGACCTTAGCAGCAGTAAACACTCTAGGCATTCCCGTAAGCTTCGGTACAGCCGTGCTCTTAAGTGTGGTTGCTTCCCTTTGTGCATGTGGTGCATCAGGGGTAGCAGGTGGATCGCTATTACTCATTCCTTTAGCTTGCAGCTTATTTAACATTCCAAATGATATTGCCATGCAAGTCGTTGGCGTAGGCTTTATCATCAGCGTTATCCAAGACTCTGCCGAAACCGCTTTAAACTCGTCTACCGATGTGTTGTTTACAGCTGCCGCTGGTGGGGTTGCAGTTAACAAGGAAGCCGCCTAAGTCGCGAGCTGCTAACAAAATCAGCTTATACACATTCAGGCCCCGCGGTGTTATGCGTATAACGCCGCGGGGCCTGAATCGCTTTATTAGTCTGTTTTAACTACCTGCAGCACAAACGCGCAGCTTACTCAGTCACCGGCTTCCACTCGAGTCCCAGTAATTCCCATGCATTATCTTCCAGTCGATAACGCACATAGGCTTCGTACTCAGCCCGCTCGCGCACCCCTTCTACCTGCACACGTTCAACCGATCCCGTCAGCTTGAATTCACAATTGCCCAAAGCCAAGGAATCTGGCGAAGGAATAAACGGAAAAGACAAGGCTCCGTCATCCGCTTGCCGAATCAAAATTTGCGCAGCTTTATAGGCTTGAAGCACATCATCACACTGCTCCGCACCTTGCTTCATCTCACGCTGCTCTCGAGCCGTACTACTGTTGTAACCCCACTCATATAGAATTCCACACCCTAACAACACCAGTGCGCAGACCGACGCTTTAATCAGCGCCTTCTTTTTATCGCCGGCGTTGGGGGCCTGCAATTTAGGGACTTTGGCTCCATCTGGGTCAACCCCACTTTCTTCAGCAAAAATCACCGCTCCAGCGCGTATTAACCCCCACACAGCCAAAACACCCACA
>DATGRU010000001.1:0-5141 GCA_035303295.1 Paenalcaligenes sp. | reverse complement strand
TTCACTCCCCGCAGAGCACCGATCGCACCTGCAATGCACGAGTAAATATCGGATCCGGTACCGGCAATAACCCGTCCGGTAAAGGTTGAGGCATTAAATTCATGTTCTGCATACAGGTTTAAACTAACGTCTAGCGCGTGTACCCATGCTTTAGAAGGTGCTGTGCCGTGCAGCAATTGCAGAAAATGTGCCGCGACGCTGGTATTGGGGTCCTGACTTTGTACGTCAATCATTTCGCCGTTGTGGCTGTAGTGATACCAATAAAGTAGGGCAGAGCCTAACGACGCGACCAAGCGATCAGCAATATCTCGTGCGCCTGCTGCACCGTGAGTGTCTTTTTCTGGTAAAACACAACCCATTACCGAGACAGCAGTGCGCATCACATCCATGGGGTGGCTGGCAGCAGGCAGGGCTTCAAGTGCTCGTTGCACCAATAACGGTAAACCCCGAAGGCGGTTTAACTTAACCTTGTAAGCCGTTAATTCGGCACGTGTGGGTAATTTGCCGTGTATTAGTAAGTAGGCAACTTCTTCAAATTGGCAGGCGGGTGCTAAATCTAGAATGTCGTAACCGCGATAATGCAGCTCGTTGCCGCTACCGCCTACCGAGCTTAAGGCGGTATTGCCAGCTACGATGCCGGATAAGGTAACCGACTTTTTAGGTGGGGGAGTGGTTTCTTCACGCTTACTTGTGCTGCCCATCATGACCTCCTGAGTCAATGTGCCCAGCTTGGTGGTTAGGAAAAGGGTGCAATCAACCACCAAAGCGAAATAACCGAACTCCTACTGTAGCGCGATCCGTCTGCTATTAAAGCGAAACCTAGGGCAAACCCCAAAAAATAAAACACCCTGAACAGGCTGGGTGTGAGTCAGCTTGTTCAGGGTGTTTTGCTTGGCCAGTGCGTGTTTAGCGAGCTGGCACTGAAGACGGCAATTTACTTAATGCAGTTATGGCAGCAAGTCTTTTACGCCTTCGCGCTCTTCCAGTAGCTCTTGCAGGGTGAAGTCCATGCGTTCGCGTGAGAAAGCGTCGATTTCTAGATCTTTAATAACAGTGTATTCACCGTTTTCGGTGGTAACGGGTACGCCGTAAATAATGCCTTCAGGAATGCCGTAAGAACCGTCGGAAGGCACGCCCATGGTGACCCATTTGCCGTTAGTGCCCAGTACCCAGTCACGTACGTGATCGATGGCGGCGTTGGCAGCCGACGCGGCGGAGGACAAGCCACGAGCTTCGATAATGGCTGCGCCACGTTTTCCTACTGTAGGAATAAAGGTGTCGCGGTTCCACTGATCGTCGTTAATTTTCTGGGCAAGTGATTCGCCGTTTACCTGAGCGAAACGAATATCTGGGTACATGGTGGGCGAGTGGTTACCCCAAACCACCAATTTTTCGATATCGGCAACCGCTACATCCGCTTTGCTCGCTAATTGCGATAGAGCACGGTTATGGTCTAGGCGCAGCATGGCGGTGAAGTTTTTCGCAGGCAAATCGGGAGCTGATTTCATGGCGATGTAAGCATTGGTATTGGCTGGGTTGCCGACCACCAATACTTTGACGTCGCGGCTGGCCACGTCGTTCAGTGCCTTACCTTGTTCAGTGAAAATTTTAGCATTCACACTTAATAGATCTTTGCGTTCCATACCGGGGCCGCGGGGGCGAGCGCCAACCAACAATGCAACATCAGCGTCTTTAAACGCTGTGCGTGGATCGCTGTGGGCGGTGACTTCCTGCAATAACGGGAAGGCACAATCGTCCAGTTCCATAATGACGCCTTGCAAGGCCTTTTGGGCTTTTTCGTCCGGTATTTCAAGCAGCTGCAGGATAACTGGCTGATCTTTTCCTAGCATTTCGCCGGAAGCAATACGGAACAGTAGGGCGTAACCAATTTGGCCGGCTGCACCAGTAACAGCTACGCGCATAGCGGGTTTGGTCATGGGTCTTGACTCCAATGGGTTGGAAAATACGTAAAGGTTAAATAAAGTGTAATGCGATGGATCTTCAGCTTACGAGTCTACTCCGATGTGCGTAGACTGTAATGTGCTGATAATTACTCTGTTGCGAACACTAGACTAAAAAATACCGATCGTCAATGATCTTATATCTTATATAAGACAGAAGAGTGTTAGACAGAACGCAAGCATCGTGCGAAAATAACTTCCTACTTTTAATTACTTCTTTATTGCCGATCAGGTAGCGCTGGTTAATCCCTTAATCGGTATATTGGTATATGGCAGAAAACACACCGTCCGTACGCCCGCAAGCGACCGATAAATCGTCGGTTAGTGCCGCTTACAGTCCTTTGTATCAACAAATTAAAGCCTTATTGTTGCAAAGCCTTGACCGTGGCGAGTGGAAGCCTGGCGAGTCGATTCCTAGCGAGTTTGAATTGGCTGCGCGTTATCAGGTTAGTCAGGGCACGGTACGTAAAGCCATCGACGAACTAGCCGCCGATAACCTATTGATTCGCCGACAGGGTAAAGGTACCTTTGTATCGACTCATCACGAAGCCAAAGTGCGCTATCGTTTTTTGCGCCTGACGCCCGATGATGGGCACCAGCCTGTTACCAGCAGCGTCATCATTGGCTGTACTCGAATCAAAGCTCCCACTGATATTGCTGCCTTGCTGCAACTGCGCACGGCCGATATGGTGGTGAATGTGCGCCGGGTGCTCTCGTTCGACGATCGTCCTACCATTCTTGATGATATTTGGCTTCCCGGGGCTGTATTTAAGGGCCTAACAGCCGAGGCGCTGGCTAAAAACAAAGGGCCAATGTACGCCTGGTTTGAAAGTAAGTTTGGTGTCAGCATGGTGCGCGCTGACGAAAGTATTCGTGCTGTGGCGGCCGAAGACGAAGCCGCTTCACGTCTAGAAGTCGAGGTTGGTTCGCCGTTATTGCAGGTTGAGCGCGTGTCGTATACCTACGGCGATCGACCCATGGAATTGCGCCGTGGTTTGCACATAACTGATCGATTTCATTACAGAAATCAACTAAATTGAACAAAAAATCGGCGAACTGATGCACTGCAACATTAAATAAGCGAAAATACATCCATTAATAGACCAGATTTTGTCATTATCTTTTTATTTTTTTCTTCGAGGCCATAATGTCTGATACCGCACCTAAGCAGCGTCCGCAGTATCGCAATATCAGCGTACCGCAGATATTGCGATATCGTTTACCGCTGGCTGCAAAAACCTCAATTCTGCACCGCATTAGCGGCGCGTTGCTGTTTTTGAGTTTGCCGGTGATATTGCTACCCCTGCTCGCCGCCAGTTTGGAATCCGAGCAAAGCTTTAATGCCATCAGTAGTGTGTTTGGGCACCCCGTCTGTAAGTTGGTGTTGCTGGCGTTAATCTGGGGCTACCTGCATCACTTCTGTGCGGGTATCCGCTATTTGGCTCTGGATATGGGTAAAGGTAATGACAAGTACACAGCAAGCAAAACGGCCGCTTCTGTATTAATTGTCAGTCTGGTATTAACAGCCATTTTTGGTCTTAAGTTATTTGGAGCGTGGTAATGGCGAATCCCGAACGCATTGGCACTAAGCGCCTCGTAGTCGGCGCACATTACGGCACACTCGACTTTATTGTTCAGCGTGCTACCGCCGTTATCATGATCGTTTACACCCTCGTCTTTTTGGCGGGTGTGCTGTTTAGTTCCACACTGGATTACGCGGCGTGGCGTAATTTGTTCGCTTTCCGTGTGGGTAGTCTTCCTTTAGGGCAGCTTCTTGCGACATTGTTCTTCTTGTCGCTGGCGTGGCATGCATGGATTGGTGTACGTGATATCTGGATGGATTACGTAAAACCAGCTGGCCTGCGCCTGTTTCTTCAGGTTCTAACCCTGTTGTGGTTAGTTGCTGCCATCGTTTTCTTTGCACAAATTATCTGGAGCCTGTAAGCCGTGGCTGCTATTCAAAAATCTTTACCACGCCGTCAATTTGATGTGGTGGTGGTTGGCGCCGGTGGTGCCGGTATGCGCTGTTCCCTACAACTTGCTAAAGCCGGTTTGTCGGTAGCGGTATTGTCCAAAGTATTCCCTACGCGTTCCCATACCGTAGCGGCTCAAGGTGGCGTCAGTGCTGCGCTGGGTAACATGAGCGAAGACCATTGGTACTGGCACATGTACGACACCGTGAAAGGGTCCGATTGGTTGGGCGACCAAGACGCTATCGAGTTTATGTGTCGTGAAGCGCCGAATGCGGTGTACGAGCTCGAGCATTACGGTATGCCTTTCGACCGTAACGCCGACGGTACTATTTACCAGCGTCCATTTGGTGGTCACACGGCTAACTTTGGTGAAAAACCTGTACAGCGCGCCTGTGCAGCAGCCGACCGTACTGGTCACGCTATGTTGCACACGCTGTATCAGCAAAACGTCGCCGCACGAACCAACTTCTTTGTTGAGTGGATGGCGCTCGACTTACTGCGCAATGAAGCAGGCGATGTGCTGGGTGTTACCGCACTGGAAATGGAAACCGGTGAAATTTACGTGCTAGAAGCCAAACGTACCGTGCTGGCTACCGGTGGTGCAGGGCGTATCTGGGCTGCTTCCACGAACGCCTTTATTAATACGGGTGACGGTTTGGGTATGGCCGCGCGTGCTGGCTTGCCCCTACAAGATTTAGAGTTCTGGCAGTTCCACCCAACCGGTGTTGCCGGCGCTGGCGTACTGATTACCGAAGGGGTACGTGGCGAAGGTGGTATTTTGCTGAACAAAGATGGCGAGCGCTTCATGGAACGCTATGCGCCTAACCTGAAAGACTTGGCCCCACGCGATTTTGTGTCTCGTTCGATGGACCAAGAAATTAAAGAAGGCCGTGGTTGTGGCGACGGTAGTTACGTTGTGTTGAAGCTAGATCATCTGGGTGCAGAAACCATTCAGAAACGTCTGCCTTCTATTCGCGAAATCGCGATGAAATTCGCCAACGTTGACCCCATTAAAGACCCGATTCCAGTGGTGCCAACCATTCACTATCAGATGGGTGGTATTCCTACTAACTATTACGGTCAAGTGGTTACCCAAGAAGGGGGCGAAAGCCGCGTAGTAAATGGTTTGTATGCCATCGGTGAGTGTGCTGCAACCTCGGTACATGGTGCTAACCGATTGGGTACCAACTCGTTGCTGGATCTGATC